>CASEQO010000100.1 GCA_949290035.1 uncultured Mycoplasmataceae bacterium | reverse complement strand
ACGAAATTTTATTTAATAAGTTATCTCATGCTTATATTTTTAGCGGACCAAGAGGAATAGGTAAAACATCTATAGCAAAAATATTTTCAAGAGCAATTAATTGTATAAATAATGATAATGGTGATTGTTGTAATGAATGTAAAAATTGCTTAGATGCATTATCAAATAATTCACTAGATATAATAGAATTAGATGCAGCATCAAATAATGGTGTTAATGAAATAAGAAATATTATAGAAAATTCAAACTTTCTTCCTTCTATTCAAAATAAAAAAGTTTATATAATAGATGAAGCTCATATGCTTACAAATCAAGCGTGAAATGCTTTTTTAAAAACATTAGAAGACCCACCAGAACATGTTTTATTTATTTTTGCAACTACTGAGCCATCTAAAATAATACCTACTATTATATCAAGATGTGAAAGATTTAATTTTAATAGATTAAGTGAGTTTCAAATTGAATCACTTTTAAGAAATGTTTGTGAATTAGAAAACATTAAATATAATGATGATTCAATTAGATTAATTTCATTATTAGCTGATGGTTCTATTAGAGATTCATTAAGTATTCTTTCTCAAATAAGTTCATATTCAAATGAAATAGATGTTGAAACTATTAATAAGATGTTTGGAATTGCAGATATAAAAAAAAGAATTGAATTAATAAAATTAATTACTTCTAAAAATATAAATAGCTTATTAAAATTAATAGATCAATTTGAAATAGATGGAATTGATTTTTATAAATTAACATATCAAATTATTCAAATAATTATTGATTTATATATTTTTAAAAAAACAAAATCAATAAATAACTTTAAAGTATTAAATTCTAATAACGTTTCATCATTTAATATTTCAACAAATGAATCATTAAAAATGATAAGTATTTTCGAAAAATGCTTAATAGATATAAAAAATAATGGAAATGATAAGTTTTATTTTAAAATAGCTTGTTTATCATCATTAAATTTATTTGAATTTGATGTTGAAGAAAAAAAAGAACATAATGATTTTAAAAAAGTTAGTGATTCAAAACAAAATGAAAATATAGTAGATAAAGATAATACTATACCTGAAGAATCAGAAAAAGAAGAAGACATTAAAATTCAAAATAATATTCAATTTGATGTAATAATGTCTACAGTAAAATTAGATGATATAGTATCTACATTTAAATATGAAGAAAATCAAACTAATAATGAAAAATGAAATATTTCTAATAATCAAACAAATAATGATGAAAAAAATGATGACTTATTAGTAACTGAAAACAAAAAATTTGAAAGTGATAAAAATAAATTGAAAAAAGTACAAGAATCACAATTAATTAATTTTGAAAAAATATTTAAATATGAAGAAATAATAATTGATAAATCAAAAGAAAAACAAAAGAATAATTCAACAAAAAAAGATACTTCAAATGGACAAATATCATTATTTACTAATTTAGAAGTTGATAAAAACAACGATGATGAATTAGTTAATGATTCAAGTCCAATTATTGAAAATACTAATAAAATAGAGTCAAACAATCTAAATAATAATACTATTGAAGACAAAACCATAAATGTATCAAAAAAAGAACTTAAAGAATCAATATTAGAAAATATTATTCCAGATCAAAAAAAAGAAGATAAATCTAACAATGATGTTGAAGAGACTAATAACAATGATATTGTTCAATTTGAACAAATTTTCTTTCAAATTGCAGATAATAAAGATAACCAAATAAAAGATGATTTATCTAAAATCTTTGATGAAATAAAAACTTCTATACCAAAACAACCAGAAGAAGGTTATATAAGTGATGCAATAAAAATAATTTTAGCTTCTAAAAATGGAATTGTTTTCTTATTTGAAGACGAATATAGTAGTAGTACTTTAAATAAAGTTTCAGATGATAAAAAGTTTATTGAATTTATTTATAATAAATTCAATGGGATATATAAAGTTATAGGTTTATCTAAAAAAGAAATTGCAAAACTAACTGAAACTTATAAAGAATTAAAGTTAGAAAATAAAAATTTTGATGATGTTAATATATCAAATATTAAATCATCATTAAATATCAATAAAGATATTAAAAATATTGCTTTAGAAATTTTTAAAGAAGAATTAGAAGGAGAATAATTATGAATATAGTTAAAATGATGCAACAAGCAAAAAAAATGCAAGCAGATATGCAAAAGAAAATGGAAGAACATGATAAAAAAGAATTTGTTATCGAATATAATGGTTTAGTATCTATAAAAATATTAGGTTCATTGCAAATTAAAGAAATCAATATTTTAAAAGAAGATTTAATTGATAAAGATGATATTGAAACATTACAAGATGTAATAATGTCAGCAACTAATAAAGCTGTAGGGCAAGTGTTAGCTGAAAAAGAAAAAATTACTAAGGATTTAGTTCCTGGTGGATTACCTTTTTAATTATTAATTTAGTAAATATATAAAATGAAATTTGAAGAAATAGAATTATTAATAGATGCTTTTTCTAGTTTACCTTCAATATCAAGAAAAGCTGCAGAAAAAATATCTTATTTTTTAATAGAACAAGATGATGCTTATATTCACCAATTAATTAGAAGAATATCTAACTTAAAAGATAATGTTTCATTATGTAATGTTTGTAATAATTTATGTCAAGGTTCTAATTATTGTCAATATTGTACAAATAGTAAGTTAAATAGAAATAATTTAGCAATTGTAACAAATTTTAATGATGTTACAAAAATAGAAGAATCAGAAGAACATGATGGATTATACTTTGTTTTATTAAGTGAAATAAATTATAAAAGAAAAGATACTTCTAGAATAGATATGCAATATCTAAAAATTAAAAAAATGATTGAAGATAATAATATTAATAATATATTATTAGCAACTAGTGTTACTTATGATGGTGAATTAACTGCTAATTATTTAGATAATCTTATAAAAAGAGATTTTAAAGATATATCTGTTTATAGATTAGCAACAGGTATGCCATTTAATTCATCAATAGATTATATAGATATAGATTCATTAAAACAATCTATTAAAAATAAAATTAAAATGTAGTAATTAAAAATATATAATTAATTTTATTTATTTTGTTTATAATAATAGTGTTAAAAGAGTTCATTGTTGTACTCTTTTTTTTATAACACAAACATATATTTATTTAAAAAGGAAATAAAATGTCTAAAAAAGTTATTTTAATTTGTGATGAATGTTTATCAAGAAATTATAAAACCACAAAAAATGAATATGATAATAGACGTTTAGAATTAAATAAATATTGTAAATTGTGTAATAAAAAAACATTACATAAGGAGACTAGGTAATATGTCAAACAATGAAGAAATAATTTTAACCAATAAAAAGAAAAAAGATAAAAAAGAAAAAAAACAAAAGCTAACTAAAGAAGAAAAGAAAGCAAAGAAAGCTGAAAAAAAAGCAAAAAAAGAAGCTAATCCAGAAAAATACTATAAAGTTAGAAGATTATTTTTTGGTATAGGAAAAGAATTTCTAAGAATTTCTTGAATTAGTAAAAATAAAATTTTATATTATTTTTTAATAACAGTGTTTGTTGTTGTTGTCTTAGCTGCAATTTTTTCAGTAATAACTTATGTAATTACAGCATACGTTAATTAATTAAATATATTTTTATAATAAGGAGATTATAATTATGTCAAATAATAAATATTTTCAATGATATATAGCAACTACTATAATTGGAAGTGAAGAGTCGATTTTTAATTCACTTATGGATAAAATTAAAGCATATGATTTTGATGATCATATATCTGGAATGAAGATTATTAATTACAAAGATATTCAAGTTGAATACTTTGATGAAAATAACCCTGCTCCAAGATCAATGAAAAATAGTAAATACATAAATTGATATGCATTAGATGATGGAAGATATAAAAAAGTGACTACTAAAGTATATAACAAGTTTCCAGGATATATTTTTATTAACATGATAATGACTGATGAAATTTGATATATTATTAGAAACACACCTGGTATCACAGGGTTCATTGGTTCTTCTGGTAAAGGTGCTAAGCCAATTCCAATAAGTGAAGATGAAATAGAAGTGTTATTTTCACAAGAAAATGAAGAAATAGTAACTTATATAAATGATAAACCTGGTGACAAAAATAAGCCAATAATTCCAGAAACTATTAAAGAAATTAACAATATACAAAATGATGATTTCTTTGATACAAAAAACAATAACGAACAACAAAATGAAGTTGTTTTAGAAAATGAAAATTCAGATCAAGTTCAAGAAAATTTAAACACAATAGAAAATAATTCTTCAAATTTAATAAATGAATTTAAAATTGGTCATAGTGTTCAATTACTAACTGGTGCTTTTTTTGGTGAGATAGGTATTATTAAAAATATTAATGATGAAGATAAATCTATTGAAATAGAAATAGATTTATTTGGAAGATCTAATTTAGTTAAAGTAAATGTAAACGAAATTAAAAAAATAGATTAGTGATTTATTATTAATAATTATATACATTGATAATTTAAGGTAATAATTGTGTCAAAATCTAATATTAAAAATAATATAGATAATGTAGAAAATCAAAACATCATTAACAATGATCATAAAAAAAAGATAATTGAAAGATCTATTTATGGTGTATTAATGGGAATTAGTGATGGTATTCCTGGATATTCAGGAGGAACAACATTATCATTATTAAATTTTTATGAAACATTTATTTATAAAACAAAAAGAATATTTAAACCATTTAATAAAAATATTTGATGAAGAAATATTTTATGATTAGTCCCTTTTGTTTTGTTTTGAGTAATATCGCTAGTTTTGTTTTCTGTTTTTGGTAAATTTTTAGCTACTGGTCAAATATTAGGTAAAGATTTTTCAGATATAATTTTCATAAATGATACAGGGTATGCTATTGTATTGATATTAATGTTTTCTTTTTTTAGTTTATTTTCCATACCATTATTTTGATGAGCGAATAAGCCAAAAGTATTTTTTTATAAAAATGAGAATATAGATAATAAAAAGAAAATTATAAATTTAGTATTATTTATTATAGGATTTTTATTAATATTAATAATTGGATTAATAGTATTTTTTTTGAGAGATGGTATTGACTTAACAAGTTCATCAAATGTTAATAAATTAGATTATAGTGTATCTAATTTATTATTAATTCCAATATCATCATTTGTAGCTGGATTTGCTATGTTATTTCCAGGAATAAGTGGAAGTTTAACTTTATACTTATTTAATACATATGATGATATATATTGAACGATTATTCAACATCCTATATCTAATATAATATATTTATTAATTTGTGGAATATGTATATTATTAGGGATATTTACTTGCATATTTACAACTAATATATTAATCAAGAAATTTAAAGATCAATATTATAATTTTTGTTTTGGGATGATATGCTCATCTTTTATAGCTATTTTATTAGCTGGAAAAAAATATTATTCTGATTTATCTATAAATTATCCAATTGCTATTCCATTAATAATAGTTAGTCTTATTGTAGTTATATCTATTAATACATTAATTTACATAAAAATTAAAAATGATAAAAATAATACAAAAATTGATACTAATATAAATTTAGAAAGTGTGATTATAAATGAATAATAAATTTATAAAATTAGATTGAAACAATTATAAAGAAGTTCAAAACAAAGTTAATTTAATAGATGCAACTTATGATATTTCAATGTTAAACTATTTAACTTGATCACATTATGGAATAACTATTTATTTTTATGATGATAATAATGCAATTTATTTATATGGTCAAATAGATATAAAAAAGCAACAAATATTTAATAATGAATTAGATTCAAGAAATTATGATGGGAATTTTGTTATCTTTAGCCCTATTTATAATAAAAAAGACAATATAAATGATTTAATATCTAAATCAATAAAAATCTTAAAAGAATATACTAATAATAATCAAAAAGAAATATATTTAATTAATTCAACAAGTGAAATAATAAATGGATTTAGTGATCCAATATATGAAACTTATGCAAATTTTATATATTTAACTGAATCTTTTAAAACGTTCGCTGGTAAAAAATTACAAAAGAAAAGAAATCATTTAAATTTCTTTATAAATAATTATTCTAATGATATTTTAGTAAAGCAGTTTGATATTTCTTTAAAACAAGAATTTTTAGATTTTTTCAAACAAGAAATTAATGATTCTGAAACTAGTGGCGAATATGAATATGATGTCCTAAAAGAAGTTTTAGATCATTATGATGATAGTTTCATGAGTGGAACAGTTATTTATTATAATAATAAAATAATTGGAGCAACATTAGGTATTATAAACAATGATATTTATGAAATATTTTTTGAAAGATCTGATACAAATTTTAGAGGATCATATCAATATTTAATATCATCTAATTTGAAAATAAATAATATTAATACTAAGTATGTATCAAGACAAGATGATGCTGGAATGGAAAATATTAGAAAATCTAAATTGTCATATTATCCAATTGAGATAAAAAAGAATAAAATACAAAAATTAATTTAATTGTATTAAAATTATAATGATGTTTAAAAGGTATTAACATATGGATAGAAATCAATTAATACAAATATTAAGTGCAAATCCAAAATTTAAAAATGTTAATGTTGGTTTAATCGCTGATCTTTTTACTGGCAAGATTAGTCTTAAGAAATTTGATGAAAAAACAATATTAGCAATTAATGAATTAAAAAAAGTAATTGGTAAAAAAAGAAGAAATCTAAAAGCTCCGCTTTTCCAGATTGGTGGAATGCAACAACAAAACAATTGTTGTAATGGTCATCACCCAATGTATATTCCACAATCTCAACCATCTATAATTGTTTTACCTTCGCAACAAGCTCCAGCACCATATTATCCTCCACCACCTCAATATTACGGAGGGGGTAATGTATCAATAGATCCAAGTATGTTTAGAGAAATGGCTAATGATATAAAAGAATATATTTATAATCAAACATCTAATTATAAGAAAGCATATGAACAAAATATGAGATATATTAGTAATGAATTTGCTAATATAAATTCAAGATTAGGAATAACTCCTAGTGAACCATATTATCAATACCCAGATCAACAATATCAACAATATAATCCTCAATATGCTTCTCAACCAAATTATCAACAACCACCACAACCAGTTGCTAATAATAGTGATCCATCTAATTAAAATAATAATCAAGAATTTAAATGATAACACTTTTACAAAATGTAAAAGTGCTTTTTTATTTATTAAATAATAAAATAACAATATCTAATATTTAGACACTGTTATTTTATATACATAATATTCTTAATAAATAAAAATTTAAATTATTTACATGAATTTATTTACATGAATAAAATTCTACTTTGAATTTTACTTCTCATAATAAATTTAAATGATGTTTTCTTTGTGATTCTATTATAAATGGTTTAGAAGAATCAATTACTATTTTTTCATTTGTATCTTCTCAAACAAATTCTATCGTTCCTTCAATTACTACTAGTTTAGCATAAACACCTTTTGCTGTTTGGTGTGCAGATAATATTCCTTTTGGACAAGTTTGATTATCTAATATAGGCGTTGAACTAATTAATTTTTCATTATTCATAATATTTATCCCTTATTTTTTAGTAAAACAAAACAAATAGCTTTTAAATATTTTTTATTTTCTTTAAAAAAAGATCTCATATTTTTAAAATCATTTATATTTTTTTTCTAGCATTTTTCATTATTTTGAACATATTAATTAAACCTTCATCTTTAATTAATCCAATAGGATTAACTAATGAAAATTTAATAATTTTATTTTTATATACTTTAAAATTTGATTCATCAAATGTTTGAGTTCATTCTTGTTGTGACAATGGATATGGTTTTAAATTTATAGCATCTTTAAAACCATCTGCTAAATCTTCATAATTTTTATTTATTAAACAAATATCATGAGTTAATAAAATTCCATCATCTTTTAAATGATTAATATATTCATTTAAGAAATCATTTTTGTTTTTATACATAGTTAACATTGCTTCATTAATAATTACATCAAATTTTTGATCATTAAAATTTATTTTTAAAGCATTGATTTTATAAACTTTAATTTTTTGTTTATATTCACTATTCTTATTAATCATGTCATTAGCAAAATTAATAGCTGTTTCACTAATATCTATCCCTACTATATTACATTTTAATTTATTATAAATTTCTATTAATGAATACCCTCTATTACAAGATATTACTAAGATGTCTAGATTTTAGTATCTTTAAAATATTCTTTTATAGTTGATATTAAAAAATCAGTTCCTTTTTTATCACCAGGTCTTAGTCTTTTTTGCCTAGAGTTGCTAAAAATTCATAGCCAACTAATTTATTTTCCATAACTTTTTCCTCATTAAATTTTTATTTATATATAAAGTATCTAAAATTAAGATTTAAAACGAATAGATTTTATTTTTCTTTTCATATTCAATTATATACTTTTATTTATTATGAAAATAAATTTATTTTTATATTTTTAATAATTGTATATAGCAAGATTTAAAAAAATATAGTAAAATTTTTATATTAAAAATAGGAGGAGTTATATGTCATTAACTACATTATATTCAAGTGATAATAATGCTCTTTCTATTATTACTATATTATTAATAGTTTTTTTATGTTTATTATTATCTATAGGTATTTTTATATTATATAAATTCATGTATGAATATGGATTTAGAATTTTAAAAAAACAATCTAATAGAGATAAAGAATTAAATACTAGAATAGAAGAATTTTATTTTGCTAAATCATTAATTAATATTTTATCTATTTTAGGAAGTGAAAAAATAGGATCAATTATTGTAGTTTCTAGAAAAAATGATTTATCTGAATATACTAAAAACGGTTATAAAATAGAAGGTACATTTTCTCCTGAATTTATAATGTCTATTTTTTCAAATAAAAAATCTGCTTTACATGATGGTGCTGTTATAGTTTCAGGAACTAAAATAATAGCAGTTTCAGCGTATTTACCTATGACTAAAAACATTATTGATATAAAATATGGTGCTAGACATAGAGCAGCATTAGGAATGAGTGAAAAAACTGATTCAATTGTTTTTGTTACTAGTGAAACTACTGGATTAGTTTCAATAGCTAAAGAAGGTATGCTTGAAACATTGCCAAAATCTAATGAAGTTCTAGAACAAAGAATATTTAGAGAACTAAATATTAATGTATTTTAGGAGTTTGTTATGAACAAAAAAAATAATACAAATAATGTTTCATTAATCCAAAAACAAATCCTAGATTCATATACATATAATAATGAGAAAAACATTAAGAAATTAGTTAAGATTAAACCAATTAACTTAATAGTTAGTTCATTAGAAGAAATAGAAAATGTTGAAGTAATAAAATTTGTTTTATTTGCTACTAGAAATTCTAAAATGGGGCAAATATTTTCGTATTTATCATTTGAAAAAAAAGTAGAAGTTTTAGAAAATTCTAAAAATAAATTCATTCATGACTTAATGAAAGAAATTAAAATAGATGATTTATTTGAATTTTCAATGGATTTACCTTCAGAATTATTTAAAAAAGTTATTATAGCTATAGACCCAGATACTAGAAAAGAATTATTCATCTTATCTAAATATGATGAAGAAGGTGAAGCTAGTAGTATCATGAGTACATCTTTTTTCAAATGTTATGAAGATTGAACAATTTCAAAAACCATTAAAGAAATATCTAGCAAAATAGATAAAAATGATTTTGATAAATTCATTTATGTTTTAAATGAATCTGAACAACTAGTTGGAAAAATAATTATTTATGATATTTTTCTAGAAAAGAAAAAAAATATCAAAATAAAAGATGTGATGGATAAATCTGTATTAAGTGTTAAAAACAATGATGATATAGAAGAATTAATCCAGATTTTCCAAAAATATGAAAGAGAATCTTTACCAGTTGTAAACAATGATAATGTAATGGTAGGGTTGATTACAGATAATGATATTTTACCAGCATTACAAGAAGAAATTACTGAAGATATCTATAAAATGTATGGTATTACAGTTT
>CASEQO010000099.1 GCA_949290035.1 uncultured Mycoplasmataceae bacterium | reverse complement strand
TGGTCTATTATCTAATGCAGAAGGTAATCTAAATCCATAATCAACTAAATTAGTTTTTCTTGATTTATCTGTATTATGCATACCATGAATTTGAGGTATCATTAAATGACATTCATCAATTACTAATAACCAATCATTATTTACATTAAAATAGTCAAATAATGTGAATGGAGTTTCACCTTCTTTTCTAAATTCTAAATGTCTAGAATAATTTTCAATCCCTGAACAATAACCAAGTTCAAGCAATGATTCCATATCATGTTCTGTTCTTTCTTTTATTCTTTGTGCTTCTACTAATCTATTATTTGATTTAAAATAATCAACTCTATTTTTTAATTCTTCTTTAATTAATTCAATTGATTTTTTTATTGTTTCAGCGTTTGATATATATTCTTTACATACTGGTATTGTAGCTTCATTAATATTTTTTATCTTTTCTTTTGTGGTTGGATTAACTAAGCATATTTCTTCTAAATCATCCCCAAAAAAAGATAAACGATAATAATATAAATCTGTATAAGGAGGAATAATTTCTAAAATATCACCTTTTAATCTAAAAGTACCTAAATTAAAAGCAATATCATTTCTTTCATAGTTCATTGCTACTAATTTCTTCTTAATAATTGATAATTTACTATTACTATCATATTTTGAAATATTTAAGAAATTATCTTTAAATTCTTTTGGTGAAACTGATGCATATATTGAAGCAACAGATGCTACTACTATTACATCATCACTTTGACATAATGAATTAAAAGTAGAAATTCTCATCATTTCAATTTGTGAATTAACTTTTGAACTTTTTTCTATATATGTTCCTGATTTTACAACATATGCTTCTGGTTGATAAAAATCAAAATATGAAACAAAATATTCTACTCTATTATTTGGAAATAATTCTTTTAATTCAGTATATAGTTGTATAGCTAATGTTTTATTAGGTGCTAGTACTAATGTTTTCTTTTGTAATTTATTAATTATATTAGCAATTGTAAAAGTTTTACCTGTACCAGTAGCACCAAGTAAAACTTGTTTTTTTATTCCATTATTAAAATTATCAATAATTTTTTTTATTGAATTAGGTTGATCTCCATTAGGTTTTTTATCACTTATTAAAGTTAACATTAAATATCCTTTATGTTTGTTAAATGTAATTTATTATTTGATAAAATATCCATTAATGATTTTTTAAATAAATAAAATGTTCTATTTAAAAACAAATCATCTAATGTATGTTTTGAAAAAAATTCAAAATTTGAATTAATTTTTTGATTTGAAAAAATTTTAGTTAAACTTATATGACAAATTTCATGATTACCATTATCTTTTTTTAATAGAAAATCTATAGCTTTTTGAAATGAGCTATCATTTATTAAAATTTTTTCACTATTTAATCTATTAAATACAAGATGTTCATTTTCAACTAATTGTTTGATAGAATTTTCATTTTTTTCATATTCTATTAATCCTATATTATTATTAAAAATCTCTATATATTCAATATTGTTCTTTTTAATAAATTTTTGAGAATCTTCATAATTATATGTTTTTTGAAGTTGCATTTTTTCATAATATTTACTAATTGATTTTGTTAGATTAAAGTCATTAGTGTTTAATAAAACTATTTTTGGAGAATATAAAACTATTGTATCTGAATTAACAAGAACTTGTCTTAATATTGGATACACATTTGTTTTTTTAATATGTGATTTATAAATAATTTTATCTTCTTCAATATTATATATTGAACTACCACATCCCATAATAATGTAACCTTTTTGTAATTTAATTTCATTAACTAATTTAATTACATTATCATAGTCTAAATCTGTACATAATATTAAAATACCTTTTTCAGAAATTTCATTTAACATTTTGTAAAAAAAATCTATAAATGATCTTTCAATATTAAATAAAGGTTTAGCATTTATAGATACAACAAAATACTTTTTCATACATTAATCCTCTATTTTTTTTATTCAATAATTAAGATTATCACATTTATATAAAAATGTTCCTGATACTATTAAATCACAATATTTTTTAATCTTTTTAATATTTGATGAATTTATTCCACCGTCTATTTGTACTAATAAATTTTTATATTTTTTATTTATTTGTTTTAGTTTTTTAATACTAGATTTAATAAATTCTTGACCACCAAGCCCTGGTTCAACAGACATTAAAGTTACCATATCTATTTTATCTAAATATTTTTCTAAAATAGATATATTAGTTTTAGGTTTGATAGCTAATCCTGACTTAATATTTTTTAATTTTATTTGTTCTAATAATTCTATAACTTCATCTTCATTTTTATCTTCGATATGAAATGTTAAATAATCTATATCATATTTTAGAAATTTATTGACATATGCTTTAATATCTTTTACCATTAAATGAACACTAATTTTAAAGCCTAATGATTTTATTAAATCTAAATGTTCTCCTTCAAATGATTTATTAGGAACAAAAATATTATCCATTACATCATAATGGATGTGGCTAATACCTTCATTTTTTATTCTAATTAATTCAGGTTCAATATCTTTTACTTCTTTTAAAGCTAACAATGATAATTCGAGTCTTTTCATACATTAATTATATTAAAAATAATTTATATTAATTTAAATTTAAAATTTATTCATAATAATAAAAATAATAGAAATTTAAATTTCT
>CASEQO010000098.1 GCA_949290035.1 uncultured Mycoplasmataceae bacterium | reverse complement strand
TATTAAAAATAGACAAAAATAATAAAATAAAAGTCTCATGTAGCAAAAATATACCTAAATTAGAAATTCATAATTTCTTTATGAATAATATTGAAAAAATATTATCCATGAAAGAAAAAAAAGATAATTCAACTAAATTTAATTTAGAAAAACAAAAAATATGATTTTTTGGTAAAGAAATAAATTTTGAGATTATTATATCTTCTGGAAATAATAAATATAAATTTATAAATGATAAATTATATTTATATCTAAAATCAAAAGATGATGTAGAAAAAATAATTAAAAAATTTTACAAAGAAAATGCTTTAAATTATATACCTAAAAGACTTAAAGAACTTTCAAGTCTTACAAATTTAAAATACAATGAATTAAAAATAAAATGAACTGAATCAAAATGAGGACATTGTGATTCTTACAATAACATACTAATATCTTCAAAGTTAATTATTAATGACTATCCAATAATTGATTATGTTCTAATCCATGAGTTATGTCATACAATATACAAAAATCATTCAAATGAATTTTGAAATTTAGTAGAAAAACTTTATCCCAATTATAAGTTAGCTAGAAAAATATTAAAGGAGATTTAAAATGAGTGAAATTATTATCAATGAAGAATTAATAAAAAAAATATGTACAAATAATAATCTTCCCTACAATTCTGTATTAAATACTATTAAATTAATACATGAAGGTAATACTATACCTTTTATTGCAAGATATAGAAAAGAAATGACTAATAATTTAGACGAAGAAAAAATATTTGCTATTAAAAAAGAATATGATTATAAAGTTTCATTAGAAGAAAGAAAAGAAAAAATAATTAATGCAATTGAAAAAAAAGGAAAACTTACGCAAGAAGTTATAGATGAAATAAATAAATGTGAAAAGCTTTCAGAACTTGAAAATATATATAAACCATATGTAGAAAAGAAAAAAACTAGAGCTGCAAATGCTATTAATTTAGGATTACAACCACTAGCTGATTATTTATTAACTCTTCCAAGAGGAGAAATAAAACAAGAAGTAGAAAAATATATCAATGAGAAAGTTAATTATGATGATGCAATTAATGGAGCAAAAGATATAATTGCTGAAATCATTTCAGACAATAATGATATTAGAAAAATATTAAAATCATCAATATATGATTATGGATATTTAATTACAAAGTTAAAAAATGAAGAAAACGATAAAGAATTAACTTATAAATTATATTATGATTCTAGATTTAAAATAAACAAACTACAAGCTCATAAAATTATGGCTATTGGTAGAGCTGAAAAAGAAAAAGTTATAAATGTAAAATATGAATTTGATAAAACGTTTGCAACTAAACAAGCAATATGAACTTATACTAAAAATTATAAATCAGAAGCAGCTACATTAATAGTAGAAGCAATTAATGATGGATTTTCAAGATTATTAATTCCATCTGTTGAAAATGAAGTTTGAAGCGATATATACGAAAAAGCACAAGAAAAAAGTATAAATATATTTTCTAGAAATCTTGAAAATATATTAACTATTCCACCTTTAAAAGAAAAAAATGTTTTAGGGATAGATCCTGCTTTTAGAACAGGATGCAAACTAGCACTAGTAAATAAAAATAATGATATGTTACTAATAGAAACAATTTATCCAAATGAACCACATAATAAAGTAAAAGAATCAGAAAGTATATTATTAAATATTTTTAATAATAATGAAATTGATATAATAGCAATCGGTAATGGGACTGCTAGTAGAGAAACAGAATTATTTATTAATAATTTTTTAATAAAAAATAAAATAAATATTCCTCATGTAATTGTAAGTGAAGCAGGAGCATCTGTATATTCTGCAAGTGAAAAAGCAATTAAAGAATTTCCTGAATTATCTGTAGAAAAAAGATCTGCTATTTCAATTGCTAGAAGAGTTATAGATCCACTAACTGAATTAATAAAAATAGATCCTAAATCAATTGGTGTTGGACAATATCAACATGATTTACCTCAAAAAGAATTAGAACAAAATCTATCATTTACTATTGAAAAAATAATAAATAGAATAGGTGTAGATATTAACACTAGTTCAGAAGAATTATTAACACATATTTCAGGATTAAATAAATCTATTAGTAAATCTATAATTGAATATAGAAAGAAAAATGGAAAAATTAATTCTAGAGAAGAATTAAAAAATATTTCTAAAATAAGTGATAAAGTTTTTGAACAAGCTGCGGGATTTATAAGAATAAAAAACGGATCAAATATTTTAGATGAAACATCTATTCATCCTGACGATTATAATCATGCATCTAAAATTATAGATAAATACAAAATAGATCTAAATAAAAATAATGAAAATCTTAACATAAATCAAAAAGATATTGAAGAAATATCTAAAGAACTTAACATCAATATATTAAGAGTATCTCAAATTATAGATAGTATAAAACAACAAAGAAGAGATTATAGAGATCAATTTGATGCACCTTTATTAAGAAATGATGTGCTTTCTTTTGAAAATTTAAAAATAGGAATGCACTTACCTGGCACTATAAGAAATATAGTTGATTTTGGAGCTTTTATAGATATTGGAATAAAAGAAGATGGGTTATTACATATATCAAGTATAAAAAAAGATACAAAAGATGTAAATCCTTTTGACCTGTTAAATATTGGACAAATAATAAATGTTTATATAAAGAATTTAGATGAGAAAACTAGAAAAGTGGAATTATCATTATATGAATAAAAAAGAAGTTAAAAATATATTTTTAAAACATATTTCTACAAATCAAAATATAAAAATAAAATCAGTAAAAAAAATTCATAACGGACTAACTAATATTAGTTACTTAATAAAAACTAATATTGATTGATATCAATTGAGATTTTCATCAAATTATAAAAATATTAATAGAAAACTTGAGCAAAGCATTTTTAATGATAACTATATATATTATGATGATAATTTATTTATAAAAAAATGAATAAAAGGAAAAACATTAAAAAATAAAGATATTATAAAAAATCTAGATTTAATAAATCAAGAAATAATAAAATTTCATAAATTAAATATAGATAAAAAGAATGTTTTTAAAATAAATTTTTTAGAAGTCATTGATAATAAATTTAAATATGATGATTTATATAAAAAAATAAATAATTATTTTTTGAATGATGAATTAGTTATATCTCATAATGATGTAAATAATAAAAATATTATTATAGACACAAATAATAATATACATCTAATAGATTTTGAATGAGTATCATTAAATTACTATTGGTTTGATTTTGTGTATCTATTAGTTCATTCAAAAATTAGAAATAGTAAATTATTAACTATAGCAAATAAATATTATAAAAATATAAATATTAATCATCTATTTTTTGTAGCTTATTTTTGTTTTAAATGAATTGAACAAACTAATAAAAAATCATTAAAATTTCATTTATTAAAAAAAAGGTATTGATCTATTACTAATTATTTTGCAAAAAAAATATTACTTAAAAAAAAGTAATATTTTTTTATCTAAATTATTCAGCACTATTTGTAGATGTTTTATATTTTAAGAAAAATCCCATAATAAAAGTTATTATACAGAATAAACATAAAATACTAAATATTCCACAACAAATTGCTAATCCTGAATTTTCAAATTTCTTATTATTAGCACATAATACAATACCCATAATAAATGGATAAATGAATAATGTAAGTAATGAAATAACAGGAAAATTACTAGCTATAAATGAACCCTTCATATTTCCTCCTTTCTAAATATATAAATTTACAACAATAACAATTATATATATTGCATACTTTTTTGTACTTATTTATATAAGAAATTAATAACTTAATAAAAATTAGAAATAGATATATTTAAATCTATTTCTAATTTAATTATTCAGCTACTTTAGTTTTTTTGTTTTTACCTAAAACTACAAGTACAATACCAAGAATCATAATTACTGCAAACACTGGTAATAAAACAGCAATCATAGTTGAATTGGCTGAAATGATACTTTTACAATATTCTTTTAAATTATTAATACTTCATATACTTTCTAGTGATGCTCCACCCATATCATTTATTATGATGTTTGGATCATCTAAAGCATTTTTAGCTTTTTTAACAAAATCTGAATATTTAACGTTTTTTCTAAATTCACTATTTAATTCTTTTCATTCTTTATTTGTTTCACTTACAAAATTATTTGTTTCATCATCAATATTTGGTCCTATGATTTTAATTCTAATATCTCTATAATTTGATATGCCTGATCCAAAATATACTTTTTGTACCATTCCAGAACAATCGTTAGCTTTTATTTCTGACTTATATTCTTTTAAACATCCAACAGGTAATAAAACTGTACCTGCAATTGTACCTGCTACACCTATTGTAGCTAAAGTAATTCCTAGAATTTTTTTAATTCCCATACTTATATAATTTCCCTTTCAATTTTATTTATAAGGAAATTTATATATATATTGCGTACTTTTTTGTACTTATTTATATAAGAAAACGAAGACATTTGAAAATGGAGTTGTCCTATTTTCATGTCTTCGTCTATTTTATATTTAAATTAGTATTTTATAATTATGAATTTTCAATTAATATATCTCTTAGAAACGCCGCTCTTTCATATTCTTGATTTTTAGCAGCTTCTTCCATTTCTTTTCTTATTTTTGCTAGTGTTTGTGGTGATAATTTATCATTATATTTTTCTTTAAAATTTTCTTTTTTAATATTTGCGTCTGCAATTGATAAATCTTCATGAATTTTTTTAATAATAGTTTTAGGAGTTATATTATGTTTTTTATTATATTGTTCTTGTATTTTTCTTCTTCTTTTAGTTTCATTGATTGCTAATTCCATTGATTTAGTTATTTCATCAGCAAACATTATAACTTTTCCATTTTCATTTCTTGATGCTCTACCTATAGTTTGAATTAAAGATTTATCATTTCTTAAAAAACCTTCTTTATCTGCATCAAGAATTAAAACTGTGGATACTTCTGGTAAATCTAAACCTTCTCTTAAAAGATTTATTCCTATCACTACATCATATATACCTTTTCTTAATTTATTTAAAATAATAGTTCTTTCTATTGTTTTAATTTCATTATGTAAATAATATGCTTTTATACCATTTTCAATTAAATAATTAGATAGTTCTTCAGCCATTCTAATTGTTAGAACTGTTACTAGTGTTCTTTGTTTTTTCTTATTATTTTCTTTAATAATATTTAGTATTTCTATAATTTGATTTTTAGTTGGTTTTACTTCTACAATTGGATCTAACAACCCTGTTGGTCTAACTATTTGTTCAACTATAACATTATTTGAGTCTTCTATTTCTCATTCATTTGGTGTTGCAGACACATAAATTACTTTATCTAATTTAGAATAAAATTCATCAAATTTTAATGGTCTATTATCTAATGCAGAAGGTAATCTAAATCCATAATCAACAAGATTAGTTTTTCTTGATTTATCTGTATTATG
>CASEQO010000097.1 GCA_949290035.1 uncultured Mycoplasmataceae bacterium | reverse complement strand
TAGATCTAATCTTCAAGTAGGTAAGTTAGATGCTACTGAAGAAGAAATGATTCAAGCTTTAAAAATTGCTGAAGCTTATGATTTTGTTCAAGAAAAAGAAGGTCAATTAGATGCAATTGTTGAACAAAAAGGTTCTAATTTTTCTGGTGGTCAAAAACAAAGATTATCTATTGCTAGAGCTATAGTATCAAATCCAAAAATATTAATTTTTGATGATTCTACAAGTGCACTAGATAATATTACTGAAAAGAAATTATTAACAAATATTAAAAAACATCTAAAAGATGTTACTTTAGTAATGGTAGCTCAAAGAGTTAAATCAATACAAGATATGGATAATATTATTGTTTTAGATGGTGGAAAAGTAATTGGATATGGAACTCATAAACAATTATTAAAATCATGTAAAACTTATAAACAAATTTATGATTCACAATCAACATCGGTAGGAGAGTAATTATGAATAAACAAGTAAAGTTTAAAAGTTCTACTTCTATTGGACAAACTTTAAAAAGATTGTGAAGATATTATTCAGTTGAAAAATGAAAAGTTTTCTTTATAGCAATTTGTTTAGCAATAGGTGTAGCTTGTAATGTACTATCAAGCTATTTTATGCCAAAAGTTATTGAAGATATTTTTGTAAGAGTTTCAGGGGTTGCTGGAGTAAATTCATATTACCAGCCAACAGGGCATAATCAATTAGGTCCAGAATTTATTTGATATGGTTTTTTACTAGTTCATGGTTTTATAATCATTTATATTCTTTCAATGTATTTAAGTAATTATTTAACTATTAAAATAAGTCAAAATATTGGTTACCAAATTAGAAAAGATGCTTTTAATAAAATACAAACATTACCATTAAGTTATTTAGATACAAAATCAGTTGGTGACTTAACAAGTAGATTAACAAATGATATAGATGTTGTTGTTACAACATCTTCACAAAACTCTACGCAATTAATACAAGGTGTATTATCAGTTGTAGGTGTATTTATTGCAATGATGTTATTAAGTTCTGTAATAACATTAATAGTGTTAGCAACAATTGCATTAACTTATTCATTAGTATTTATAATGGTTAGATTTGCTCAACCTCATTTTAAAAAACAACAAATATTTATTGGTGAAATAAATAGTGTTACTGAAGAATATATTTCTAATCATAAAGTTGTTAATATATTCTCATATGAACAAGAATCAATTAAAAAATTCTCTCAAATCTGTAAAGAACTAAATATAGCATCAACAAAAGCTGAATCTATTTCTAGATCTATTATGCCTTATAACAACTTTGTAAATAACTTTGTAATGTCAGTTATTTTATTAGTATGTATAGGGTTTATGATAAGTGGTGTTAGATTTTATGGTATTGATGACATAAACGGTAATACTGATCCAGGTTCATTATTCTCAACAATGTTTACTTATGTTATCTTAGTAAGACAATTTACAACACCTGTTTCAATGATCATGACTACTATTAATCAATTACAATTATCAATTGTTGGTGGTTCAAGAGCATTTGAAATAATTGATGCAGAATCTGAAGTTGAAATTGATAGCAATGAAGAATTAGAATTAAAATCTACAAATGTAGAATTTAAAAATGTATCTTTTGCTTATGATAAAAATGACCCAAATAAAAAGATTATAAAAAACCTTTCATTCAAAGCAAAAGATGGAACAACTAATGCAATTGTTGGTCCAACTGGTTCTGGTAAAACAACTATTATAAGCTTATTAACAAGATTCTATGATATAGACGAAGGTCAAATACTTATTGATGGTAAAAATATTTTTGATTACAAAAGATCAGAATTAAGAAGAAACATTACTATAGTATTACAAGATTCATTCTTATTCTCTATGTCTATAAGAGATAATATTAGATATGGTAGAATGGATGCTACTGAAGAAGAAATTATAAATGCTGCAAAATTATCTAATGCTTGAACATTTATTCAACAATTGCCACAAGGATTAGATACTATTATTGATGAAGAAAAAGATGCTATTTCAGAAGGTCAAAAACAATTAATTTCTATTGCTAGAGCTTTCTTATCAAAAGCTAAAATTATTATCTTAGATGAAGCTACATCATATGTAGATACAAAAACTGAAAAAGATATTCAAGAAGGTATGGCAAGACTTATGAAAGGTAGAACATCATTTATTATTGCTCATAGACTTTCTACAATTAAAAATTCTGATAATATTATTGTTCTAAAAAATGGAGAATTAATAGAGCAAGGAAATCATAAGCAATTAATGAATAAAAAAGGATTCTACTTTAATTTAAGTAAATCTTCAACAACTTATGAAGATTAAAATTGTTTATAAGTATCTATAAAAAATATTAGACTAATTGCATTATGTTTTATAGTGTAATATTTTTATTAGCATTATAAATTTTCTTTATAAATAATATATAATACATTATTAGTTATTTTGATATAATTAATATGTTTATAGGGGTGTAGTTCAATTGGTAGAGCAGCGGACTTCAAATCCGTTTGTTGTGGGTTCGAGTCCTGTCACCCCTGCCATTTATGATTTAAAAACAACTTTTTATAAAAGTTGTTTTTTTTAGTTGTCATTAATTTTTAATAATATATATATTATTTTAATAATTTTGTCAATATGTTTTTGATATAATGATTTAGATATTAAATATTAATATCATTTAATTATTTTATGGTTAGTATGAAAAAATATAATGATCATTATTCAGTGTTAAAAAATGAATCCATCCAATTATTAAATATTAAACCAAATGGAATATATGTTGATTGTACATTTGGAAGAGGTGGACATACAATTGAAATATTAAATAAATTAAATAGTGATGGAAAAATTATAGCAATTGATAGAGATCAAGAAGCTATAGATTTTTTTAATAACACTATAAAAGATAGTAGGGTTTTAATTGTTAAGGATAATTTTTCTAATATTAAAAATATATTAGAAAAATTAAACATAAATAAGGTGGATGGAATATTATATGATTTTGGATTTTCTAGTCCACAAATTGATAATCCAAAAAGAGGTTTTAGTTACCAACATGATAATTTATTAGACATGAGAATGGATCAAGAACAAAAAGTAAGTGGTTCGTATATTTTAACGAATTATAAAAAAGAAGAACTTATAAAAATATTTAAAGAATATGGAGAAATTTATAATTCAGAAAGGGTTGTAAATGCCATTTTAAAATATCGTGAAAATCATGATTTTTTTACAACACTTGATTTTGTTGATATTATTAAAAATAATATAAATAAAAAAGAATTGTATGAAAAAAAACACCCAGCAAGAAAATATTTTCAAGCAATAAGAATAGAAGTTAATGATGAATTAAATTCAATTTCTAAATCATTAAAAGAAGCCATAAATTTTTTAAATGTCAATGGAAGAATAGTTACAATTTCTTTTCATTCACTAGAAGATAAAATTGTTAAATATTTTTTTAAGGAACTAACAACATCAAAATTACCTAAACATATACCTATAAATGATGTAATGACTTATAATATAATAAAAACAAATTATAAACCTAGTGATGAAGAAATAAAAGAAAATAATCGTTCAAGAAGCGCAAGAATAAGATGTATAGAAAAGGTTAGATAATATGTCATATAAAAAATATTTAGTTATATCTTTTGGAAATTATGAAACTAAAATATTAGTTGCATATGCATTAAATGAAGATATTAAAGTATTACATACTGAATCTATTAATACAAAAGATTGTATAATAAATTCTAAAATAGAAAATTTTGAGAAACTTGAACAATTATTAAATAATAGATTAATTTATATATATGATAATTTTGGAAAAGATTTTGAAAACACTATAATAAATCTCCCAATAAGAGAATTTACACCGTTTTATAAAAAATCTGAAGAATATATTTTAAAAAAAGAACTAAATGAAAAAATATGAAAAAAACATTTTGATCAATTTAAATTAAATAATGTAGCATCAAATTTATTTTTTATAGATAAAAAACCATTATATTGATATTTAGATGAACAAAAGCATATGAAACCACCTTTTAATATAAAAGGAAATAGATTTTTATTTGAGGGTCAATTTTATTATGCTAAAAACGAAATTGTAGAACCATTTCTAAAAGTTCTTAATGATTTAAATATATCAAAATATGATTTAGTTTTTGATTCATTAATATCTGTTGAGGCTTTTGATGACAACGCTTGAAGAAATCAATTATTGATTAACATAGGACATAATGTTGTAGAAATAACTAATTATAAAAATGGTGCTTTAACTAAAAAAGATATTATAAAAATTGGAATTCAAAATTTAACAAAAGAAATATCAAATGTTCTAAATATTTTAGAAGAAGATTCTATATCAATTTTAAAAGATTATCATAAAAGTATTTCCCTTGATGAAAATAACATAACATTTGGAGTAATACAAGAAAATACAATAGGTAAATATAAAAAAGTTGACTCTAAATATATAAATGTTTTAATCAACAAATGATTATCAAATTTATGTTTAGAAATATCAAAATCTTTAAACCAAATAGATATAAATGACGAAGAAGTTGATGATATATATATATCATCATCACTTGATTTTATCCCTTATTGAATTAGTCTTATAGAATCAAAATTAATATCTCAATTTAATACAAAAAATAAAATAAAAATAAAAGTATTTAAAAACGATATTTTTGGAATAGATGAAAATAAATATAATTTATTATATTATTCATTATTATACTCAATAAGAAAAAATATATTCTATAGTGTTGAAAAATAATATTTTTTTGGGAAAATATATTATATATGAATAAGTTTAATTGATTATTAAATAGCTCATCTAGTTCATTAGGCGAATATCTATGAGTTGTAATTTTAGTATCTATAGTAGTAGGTATAATAGTTATTGTTGGAATAGTTTTAACACTTATATTCCAAATCAGAAAAACAAGATTACACAAAGAAGAAGTAGATAGACAATTAAATGAAGATTTTTTATATGCTGCTGACCAAAAAATTGTTTTAAATAAAAATAACATTATTGAACAAAGACAACCACAAAAAATAGAATATAGACCTCAAATAACAGTGAAAAGAGTTGTTAAAAACACGCCAACACAAACAACAACATCTAGAAGAGTGGTTACAAAATCATCTAGTAGCAAAACAAATAGCAACCGATCAAATCTTAATAACAATAGACAATAAAGCAATAGATTAGTATAATTTATTGTAAAAAATGTCTATTTTTTATTATTTTTACTAATTTTCTATAAATGAAAATAACATTTTATAATATAATTTTATAAAATGTTTTATCTTGGATAAATTATGTTTTCAAAAGAAATGATTGTAGAAATGATATCAAATGATTTAAGTATCATTCCTGGAGTACAAATAGAAAATTTAGAAAATGATATAACTATTAAAAAAAACAAAATAACTATTTATGTTAAATTTTCTATGGATATAAATATCATTGAAACTGCAAGACATGCTCTTTCCCAAATTCGTTATAAATTAATTGATAAAACAGATGATAAAAATTTTTCAATTGAGTTAATAGTTAAATAGTGGAGTAATAAATGAAATCAATTAATACCTCGATTTTGCTAAAAATGATTGAATTTGGTGCAAAAAAAATAGAAGAAAATTATGAATATATTAATGAATTAAATGTATTCCCTGTTCCAGATGGAGATACAGGAATAAATTTAAGGTCATCAATAGTAGGGGCATTTGAACAAGTTAAAAATAGTTCAAATTTACCATTATATGAATTCACTAAGCTATTTTCAAGGCAATTGTTAATGAATTCTAGGGGTAATTCAGGAGTTATCTTCTCACAAATTTTTAGAGGTTTTTTTCAACCGATTGTAGAAGGGCAAGAGGAAATATTATTAGAACAAATTCCAGAATGTTTTGAAAAAGCAAAAGAATTATCTTATAGTAGAGTTGTAAATCCAATTGAAGGTACAATTCTTACATTAATAAGAGTACTTTCTGAAGAAATAAAATCAATTAGTTCAACATTTAATTCAATTGAGGATTTGTTTTCTTATGTTAATACAAGATCATTTGAAATAGTAGATTCAACTCCAGATATGTTACCAGCTTTAAAAGAATCTGGGGTTGTTGATTCAGGTGCATATGGATTAGCAATATTTTTTTCAGGAATGTTTGAATCATTAGGAAATATTTCAGAAAAAGATCAATTAAAGAAGATTAAGAAAAAGCAAACACATACATCAAAAGTATCATTTATTGATTCTCCAGAAAGACAAGATATTTCAGAAGAAGGATTTGGATATTGTTGTGAATTTATATGTCAATTAGATTATAAATTACACCCAGATCAATCAAAGAAAACTTCATTTAATTATCAAAACTTTGAAAATGATTTATTAAAAATTGGAAACTCTTTAGTTTTAGTACAAGATGAAAATTTAATTAAAGTTCACCTACACACATTTACTCCAAATAAAATGTTAGAAATAGGACAAAAGTATGGTGAATTTATAAAGATTAAGATAGAAAATATGACTGAGCAATTCTTTGAAAAGAATTCAAATATTTCAAGAGATGAGTTATTAAAATCTATGAAGTTAACTAATAAAGTAAAAATTATAGTTACTTCACCAAGTAAGAAATTTGGTAAATTCTTAAAATCTGAATTAGGTGTTTCAACATTTATTGATACATCAGAAACAGGTAATCCTTCACCTACTGAATTTATTAATAAAATAGATGAAGTTAAATCAAAGAATATAATTATTATTGTTGATGATTCAAATGTAATAATGAGTGCAGAACAAGCTATAAAATTAAAAGAATCAAATATTAATTTTCTTTTAATAAAAACAAGAAATCCCCTTCAATTGATGTCAGTTTTAATGACTTTAAATATTGATAGTGATTTTAAAACTAATTTTAAAAATGCAAATAAAACATTATTACATACAAATACTTACTCAATTTCAACTTCTGTTAAAACATTAAAAACAAAGAAAAACCTACATGTTCAAAAAGGACATTACATAGGTATAAATGAAGGTGAAATACAAGTTTCTACAGATAATCTTTATACAACAACTATAGAATCAATCAAGAAAATGATTGGAAGAGTAAAACCATCAATTTTCTATATAATGTATGGAAAAGGTGTTTCTTTATCTGAAGTAAACAAAATTGAAAAATATATTAATGAAAATTATGGTATTGAATGTAGAAAAATTTATGGTGATCAAAAAACATACAAATTTTATTTAGGATGATGATAATATGAAAAAAGATAATTTAAAAAAAGCTGCAATTTTAACGTCTGGTGGAGATGCTTCATCAATGAACAAAGTTCTATCAACTTTTGTTAAATACGCAATTTCAAAAAATATAGAACCATATTTTGTATATGAAGGATATTATGGTCTTTACCATAATAAAATTAAAAAAGCATCTTTAAGAGATGTTAATGGGATTTATAATCTTCCAGGTACAGTAATTAAATCTGCAAGATTTCCTGAATTTGCTAACCAAGAATATCGTAAAAAAGCTGCAAGCAATTTAAAGAAAATGGGAATTGACACATTATTTGTTTGTGGTGGTAATGGTAGTTATCTTGGTGCATCAAAATTAAAAGATGAAGGCATCAATGTAATTTGTTTACCAGGAACAATTGATAATGATATAGCTTGTACTGATTTAACAATAGGGTTTGATACTTCGTTAAACACTATATGTCAAGCAATTAATCAAATTAAAGTAACATCAGATTCTCATAAATATGTTTCAATAGTTGAATTAATGGGTAAAGATTGCCCAGATTTAACAATATGAGCTTCAACTATTTGTGAAGTAGATTCAATCATTACATATAAAAATATATTAAATAAAGATGAATTTACAAAACTAGTTAAAGATATTAGAAAAACAAATAAAGAAGGTATTGTTATTCTAGTTACAGAAAGATTATATGGAATGAATGATAATCCAACTTTAAAAGAAATAGCAAAATATGTTGAATCTAAAACAGGTGAAAGTGTAAAATTAAATGTTTTAGGTTATTTACAAAGAGGTGGAACACCAACTGCAATGGATTTACAAATTGCTACAAGATTAACAATTTTTGCAATTGATTCATGATTAGAAGGAAAGAAAAATGTTACTGTAGGTATTAGAAACTTTAAAGAAGTTACTACAGATGTTGATAAAGCAGTAAAAATGAAAATTAACCCTAGTTATGAATTAGTTAATAAATTAATATATAAAAAATAATTTGGAAAGGAATAAAATGAAATCACATATTAAAAGAACTAAAACTATAGCTACATTAGGACCATCAATCACAGGTAAGATCTTTTCTTTTGAAGCATTAAATGACAAGAAAAATGCTGATGTTGTAAAGCAAGCAAAAGAAAACATTAAACAATTAATTGAATCTGGAGTAAGTGTATTCAGATTTAATTTCTCTCATGGTAATCATGAAGAACAAAAAATTAGAGTTGATTTAATTAGAGAAGTAGAAAAAGAAATTGGTAAAAAAGTTTCTCTAATGTTAGATACAAAAGGGCCTGAAATTAGAGTAGGTCAAATTAAAGATGGCAAAGTAGAAATTAAAAAAGGTGATATTGTAAAAGTTATCACTAATGATAAAAATTTACAAGGAACTGCATCTAAATTTAGTGTTTATTCTTCATCAGATGAATATAACATGCAAAATGATTTAAAAATTGGTGATCCAATTTATTTAGATGACGGAAAACTTGAAATTGTTGTAAAAGAAAATGATTTATCTAAATTTGAAGTAACTTGTGAAGCTTTAAATACACATGTATTATCATCAAACAAAAGAATTAATTTACCAAATGCAGATTACTCAATGCCTTTTATAACTAAAAAAGAAGAAGAAGATATAAAATTTGCAGTTGAAAATGATTATGATTATATTGCAGCATCATTTGTTAATACTGTAGATAATGTAAATGAAATTAGAACTATTTTAAGAAATTTGAATGCTGAACACATTCAAATAATTTCAAAAATTGAAACTCAAACAGCAATTAAAAATATAGATGACATAATTAGTGTGTCTGATGCAATAATGGTTGCTAGAGGAGATTTAGGATTAGAAATACCTTATTATGAAGTTCCTTATTGAGAAAAATATATGATTAAAGCATGTAGATTCCAAGGGAAACCAGTTATTGTAGCTACTCAAATGTTAGACTCATTAGAAAAAGCTAAACAACCTACAAGAGCAGAAGTTACTGACGTATTCTTTGCTGTAGAAAGAGGAGCAGACGCTACAATGTTATCTGGAGAATCAGCAAATGGTATTGATCCAGTAAATGCAGTTCAAGTTATGGGTAAAATTCAAAGTAAAGCAGAAGAGTTCTTTGATTATAATAGAGCTCATGAAGTTTATTTTAAAGAAACTATTTTTTCAAAAAAACCTTTTGCTAAAACTGTAGAAAAAGTAGCAAAACAAGTTGAACCAAAAAGAAGCATTGGTAATTCAGAATTTTCTTATGATGCAATTATATACTTTGGTAGTGATATAGAAAAAATTAAATCTTTATCAAACATTAGACCAGCAGCATCAATTATAGTTGTAACTGATAAATCAAGATTAGAAAAATACTTTGGTTTAAATTATGGTGTTATAGTTCATAAAGTTGATAATTTAATTGAAGAATTAGAAAACTATAAAGATTGTGTATCAAAAATTAATGATATTTATGATATCCAAAGAGCAAATATTGTAT
>CASEQO010000096.1 GCA_949290035.1 uncultured Mycoplasmataceae bacterium | reverse complement strand
ATATGTTTATCTACATCTAATTTAGATAACTCTTGAAGTTTTTTTCTAGAAATTATTTTATAGAAAAATATCATTGATAAAATAGTATATGCATCACTACTAAGTTTTTCTTTTGCATATGTTTGTTTTATACCATCATAATAAATTTGAAATGAATTAAAGTCTTCACTTTCTTTTCTTTTTAAATCAAATTTATTTTTTCTTTTTTCATTATTTTTTCTAAAATCATTTTTTGATCATAATATTCTTCAAGACACAAATCTTATTGATAAACTATGTCTAAAATAAATAACTCTACTATATTTAGTTGGAGAATATTCTAATAGTCCTTTGATACCTTTATATGAAATAATTGAAGTTGCTATAACTACTATTGTTGTTCCAATAACCATACAAGATAAAGCAAATATTAATAAATTAATTGATGTTCCATGAACAGTTTTATTCAATATAGTAGTTGTTTGAGTTAAATCTCCCATTAATGTTCCAGATATTGAATTAGTTAAAGCAAATCCAATAGCAGTAAACATTCCTAAAATAGCTACTTGATTATTAGATTGACCACTTCCAAATAATCTTCCACATAAAAAAGCTGGTGTTGATGTATAAATATAAACTGTAAGTCCTGAAAATATAAAATATACATATAATAAATTCATATTTTGAACGCTAAAAATTAAAGAAAAAATACAAGCCACTTGAAATATTAATGATAATAATATAGATTTTGATGGACCTAGTTTATCATTAACAATACCACCACCAATATTAGCTATAAAACAAGTAACACCAAAAATCGTTCCACCTGTACTCATTAATGATCCATATAATATATTATCTCCATATTTATCATTTGCAGGTAATACATAGTTAGCTACTATTTGACCAATAGAAGAAGAATGAACTGCTCCCATTTGTAATATCATAAAACCAACTAATAAAATTCAATATGGTGGATATTTTTGAGTAACTAAAGGAGAAGCTTCTAATACTTTATTTTTACTTACATTATTTTTACTATCATTAAATTTTGCTTTTAATATATCTATTGGTGGTAATTGTTTTTTACAACTTAGTAAAACAAAAACCAATCCTGCTACTAAACCCATACTAGCAAGAATTACATAAGTTGCTCATTGGTTATCAGTTTGTGTATAACCATATTCACTATTACCAAATTCTTTTGTTAATACTTTTAAAACTTGTTGGATTCAAATATTACCTAAAGATCCACCTGAAAAAGCAACACCTAATGCAAAACCTCTTTTTTCAGGTTCTCATCATTTAGAAATTAAATTATTAATTCCTAGACCTGAAAAAACCATTATTCCAACTCTTGTTATAATTGTAGGAATATACAATAAGAAAGCATACATTAACTTATTAGAATCGTTATATCCATATTTATTAAACAAAACAGAATTAATTCCTAATAATGCAAACCCTAGCATTGCAAATATAACACCCAAGGAGTATATAAATTTGGTACTAATATCTTTTGAAAATATTTTAGCAATAATTGGAGAAGCAATTGCTGCAGCTAATGTTCCTACTGTAAATGTTAAATTAATTAATGTTAAATCCTTATCTAGTCAAACTTCTCATTCTGATCCTGCAAATACATTTGTTAAATTAACACATATACAATAAGGGATCATTTGTAAAAGTAAACAACCTATAAGAACTATTCATTTTCAAGAATTTCTCTCTTGCTTATATTTATTTAAAATATCATCATAATTATATTGATAATGTAAATCCTTTTTTTCGACTTGTATCATTGAAAGACTCCAAAATATAAAAAATATAATAGTATTAAACCATATACGTGTTTATTTTATATTGTTGTTTAATAAAATAATATTACTACTATTTTTTAAATATAAGCAAATAAAAAAATAATTCTCTAAGAAATTATTTTTTTATTTATATACATTTATAAAATTAAGAATCTTTTCTATGACGTCTTTTCAATCCACATATATAACATGCAGATGGTGTTGCTAAAAAGTAATATAGAACTCCAGGAATTACACCTATGATTAATAACACATATAATAATAGATACTGAAAACTAGTAGCTTTTCCTTTTTGTTCTCTTTTACAATTATCACAATGATTTGGTTTATATGCTAATGACATTTTAAAATCCTTTCTTTATATAGTTTGAAACACAATAATATTATATGTAGATTTATTGAAAAAATACAAGAGATACAATATTTTTTGTATTTCTTGTATTTTATATTACTTGCTAAATAATGTTAAAACATTACCTTTTAATTCATTTAAATTAAATAATTCCTTGATATTAAATAAATATGCTTGAGCTACAACGTTTCCACCAGCTTTTTCTATTAATGATTGAATAGCTTTTGAAGTCCCTCCAATTGCTACAATATCATCAATAATCATTACATTTTGACCTGGTTTTATAGCATCTTCTTGAATTTCTAGTTCATTACTTCCATATTCTAAGTCATATTTTTGACTTATAGTTTTTCCAGGTAATTTATTTACTTTTCTAACCATTATAAATGGAATATTAGATTTTAATGATGTTGGTACTCCAAATAGAAAACCTCTTGCATCAGGAGAAACTATTACATCAACATTATTTGCTTTTGCAAATTTAGCAAATTGTTTTGCTATATATTTCATAGCTTTTGGATTTGCTACAATTTGACTTATATCAAAGAAATTTATTCCTTTTTTAGGAAAATCACTAAATGTTCTAATTAAATTTTCTATATCTTTATTTTTCATAATTACTCAAAACTATTAATATTTAATACTAATTCTTCATCTACAGCATCATATTTACTTGATCTATTTGTAATAACGTCATGTACGATATTTTTAACATATTTTTGTCTTAATATTAAGAAACCATAATATAAAATAGTAGTTATAAATATTGTTAGTGCTATACAAATTATAGATGTTAATAACATACTAGCAAATGTTCACACTAATGAAACAGACATAAATATCATAAACATTGAAGACATTACTACCATTGTTAATAATAACACATATGTATAATTTTTTAAATATTTAATATTATTTGAGAAGAAATTAGATATATCTTCATTTGTATAAATTGCTTTTTTATTAAATCTACTTTTGATTGTTGATAAGTAAGAAAAACATACCATATTAGAAATCACAAATACAAAAGCATTTACATATGTGAAGTAAGAATCAATGTTTATATATAATATATAATTAAATGACATTGCTGTTAATAATGGAAGAATTGTTCCTACAAATATTGGAATTAATCCAAAAATAGTAAATCTTATTAATGAATAAGCTAATATAAATCCTGACCCAATTAATAATGCACACATATTATCGCTAGCTATTAATAATGGAGTATCTATAACAGATCTTCCAATTATTATATCTTGACCAAGAACACCATGATCATCTAATCATGATTGTCCGATTTTATTTACTATATTATTACTACTTATAACTCATGATGATTGGAAAACTGTATAACTCTCATTTGTACTAATTAATGTTCAGCTTATTCCTAAACTATCTTTTAAGTGCTTAATTTCATCACTTGATAAATTATTATAAATATATAATGTAGTACCTTCATTATATACTGAAGAATTTGGAACTCCAATTGTAAATGTTAAAGTAACAATAATAGCAAATATTAATAATGAAATAATAGATACTATCATGTATACTTTTCAATTAAATTTAGAAGTAACCTTGTTTACAAAATTATTTGATTTACCAGTATATGATACTTTTGAATAAAGTAATTTATTATTTCAGAAGACTGGTTCTTTTATTAAATTAACAAAATACATTACAAAGTAAACAAATACAACTAATAATGAAACTAATGAAGATAGAATAAGTTGGAATCCAAAATCAACTATTTCTAATTTACCAAAAAATGAAAATGCTAACCCTGCAAGAATAGATATTATATGAATATCCAAAATAGAACTTATTGTTTTTTTTCATGAATTATCAACTGAATCAAATATAGAAACGTTTTCTTTTATATTTTTTCTAACTCTTTCTAAAAGTAGAACTATAGAAGAAAGTGTTAATAAAACACCCATAAATATTGCTAATAATGTACCAAAAGAAAAAGTTAATTTTATTAAGAAGTTAAAAGACAACGCTATAACAGAAGATAGAATAATTGCAAATGAACCAAATATTCCAGGAACTCTATATAAAACAGATACTATAATAGCAACAATAAATAATACAATACCTGATGCTAAAAACATTGAATTATATGAATTTAGCGTAGTTATAGAATTTTTTAGTACTGTACCACCTAAATATGATGAAGTATCAAATAAATGTTTTAATTCCTTTCAAGAGTCTTTAGTTGAACTGACATTTCTAGAATCAAATAATTCTTTATAGTCCTTTTTGATTTGTTTATTTACTATAGAATATACAGTACCACCATTATTTGATGGATAACTATCTAATGAATATTCTTGCTCATTTGATATAGTATTATTAGAAATGTTGTTTTTTAAAAAATGAATAATAGAACTATCTTTAGCAGAATCCTTAGTATTTATAGAACTAAATAAGCTTAATGTTCTAGGAAATCTAAATAGTGATGTTTCTTGTTCACCTATTTGATTTGGATCTTTATGTTGATCATCTATTTTTTTAGCTTTTGGGAAAAACTCAGTATAGTTATCATATGTTATAGTTTCTATAATATATGGAGAAACTATATTTGCTAAATTTGAATTATAATAACCATCACTTTGTTTTTTTGTAAAATCAATACCATTTGTATTTCCATTTAATGAACTTAGAGGGGTTTTAATTTGATTATAAAAATCTAAAATATTTGTATCATTGATTCAAATGAATGTATCTCCGATATCATTTATATCATCAGGAATAACTTTATTTGCAACAGCATCACCTCATTGTTTTTCTTCTGGTAACAATGATGGATAAATATCTTTTTGAAGATAATTAACTTTTTCATCCAATGTTAAATTAGGGAAAGATAAAATATTAGGCAAAATATTTTCATTAATTAAATTATTATATAAACTAATTCAATTGTTTCTATCTAAAGTTAAAGCTCTATTTCAGATACAAACTAATTGAATAAAATTTAATCTTTTTACTAATTTATCTAAATCCTTAAAAATGTATCATTTATAATCATCTTTAGGACTAGCAGTTATTATATCTGTATTTGTTGTATCTGAACTATCATAAGTAGTTGTAGTACCACTAGAATCTGAACTACTAGCATTCTCTATTTCTCAATTTTTTATTGCTATAAAATCAGATAAATCTATATTTAATTTATCTATTGTTCTAACAGTAACACCTTCTGTATCATCTTGTTGTTTATCAGTTTCATCTTTTGTAAAATCTTCTCTATCATAAGCTTTTGATGTTGAAAAGTCAAAACCATTTGATGTTAAAATTTTTTGACCATTAGCATAACTTTCTTTACCATAAATATAGTTTTCAGAAGTGTTTGTACCTATACCTGCACCTTGAATATATGAACTCTTATTATATTTAACTATTGAAATATAATTATTGTT
>CASEQO010000095.1 GCA_949290035.1 uncultured Mycoplasmataceae bacterium | reverse complement strand
TTATGAAAATACTAATATTAACTGAAAACAGACATAATTCAATAGGTGGAATTGAAAAATATACAAATTTGCTTATTGATATATTTTATAAAAACGGTCATAAAGTTCATGAATATTCATTGAATTTAAATCCAGAAAGAATAGATTTATATGAACATAATGATAAATGTATTCCATTAAATAGAATTCAAAAAAATAACAAACTAAACTTCATTCAAAAAAGAAAATATATAAAACAAGGAATAAAAGAAATAGATTCTATTTATGATAATTACGATATCATTATCAATCAAATAGCAAATGTAAAATGAAAAAATAATTTTTATAAATCAAATAAAGTAATTTATGTTCAACATTTTAGTCCAGATTTTTATAATCAGAAATATATTGCTGGATCTTTTTTACAGCCAATAATATATTTTGGGATGTGATTAGTTGGAATAAAAAATCCTTTTAAGAAATTTAAAAACTTTGTAACATTTACAAAAAATGATCAAGAAGAATTAAAAATAAACAAAAATAACCTAAATATTGAAAATATCCCTATATGTTCTTATTCACAAAAACAAATATTACAAAATAAAAAAAATATTAATAAAGTTCCAGAAAATAATTTTATGTATTTTGGAAGATTAGATAATTTTCAAAAAAAATTAAATAAAACTCAAAAGCTATTTGCATTAGAAAATACAAATTTGGACATCTATGGAGATGGAAATAAAAATATTATATTAAATAATGAATTTATAAAATACAATGGATATTTAAATAAGGAAAAATTAAACGATGTAATTAATAGTTATAAATTTAATGTATTATTATCAAAGTATGAAGGATTTCCATTTAGTGTATCTGAATGTTTATCAAACGGAATTCCTTCAATCATTAGTAATTTCTCTCCAAATGCAAAATGAATTATAAATAATAATGGTTACCTAATTAAAAATAGAAAAGAATTTAAAGAAACTATTAATTTTATAAAAAATATGAATAATGAACAATATTTAAAATTAAGAGAAAATTGTATAAATTTTGCACTAGAAAATTTAACAATTGAAATATTTGAAAATAAATGAATAAACTTTATTAACAAAGTCCATAATAATAAAAAAAGTTAGAGAAATAATTCTCTAACTTTTTTATTTAAATTATCTAATTATTAATGATTCTTCATCCATTTCGGCAGGTTTTTCAATCCCCATATAATCTAAAATAGTTGGAGCTATATTAGATAATTTACCTTTTTCTTTTAATTGAATATTTTTATCTGTACAAATAAATGGTACATCATTAATTGAATGAGCTGTAACAACTTTATTATTTTCATCTAACATTCTATCTGCATTACCATGATCTGCAGTTATAAACATTGTTCCGCCCAATTCATTAATTTTTTCATATATTACACCTATTAAATAATCAATTCATTGAATTGCTTCTACTGTTGCTTGAAAATCACCAGTATGTCCAATCATATCAGGATTTGCAAAGTTTAAAATAATTAAATCATATTCATTAATAACTTCTAATAATTGATTAGTTATTGTTGTAGCAGACATTTTAGGTGTTTGCTTATAATCTGGAACTTTTGGAGAATCAATTAAAATTTTCTTTTCATTTGGAAAATCAATTTCCACTCCTCCATCAAAGAAAAATGTAACATGAGCATATTTTTCTGTTTCAGCAATTCTTAATTGTTTTAAATTATTATTTGCTATAACATGCCCTAATGTATTTTTTATTTCCTCATTTGGATATAAAATAGTATTTGGTTCAATACCTTCATAAGGCATCATAATAGCAAAATATAAGTTAGATTTTCTTCCACTTGTTGGTTCAAAATCATAATAATTTGATTTATAGATTATATGAGATAGTTCTCTAGCTCTATCAGGTCTAAAGTTTGCAAATATAACTACATCGTTATCATTTAAAAAATTATCACTAGATGAATCTAACATTGCTGGTTCAATAAATTCATCATTAATGTCTTTTGAATACATTAAGTTAATATATTCTTCTAAATTATTAAATTTGTTTTCTGCTTTCCCTAAAATAGCTTCATAAGCTTTTTCTACTCTATCTCATCTTTTATCTCTATCCATTGCATAATATCTTCCTGCAATAGTAGCAATTGTAGAATTATTTTCAGAACATAATTGTTCTAATTTCTTAATTGATGGAATACACGATCTTGGTTCAACATCCCTACCATCAGTTATTGCATGAACAATTGATTTAACTCCTTGAGAATTAATAGTTTTAATTAATTCAAAAATATGATTTTCATGACTATGAACTCCACCAGGAGATAATAGTCCTATAATATGTACTTTTGAATTATTAGTTTTAGCATAATTAATTGCTTCTAATAATCTTTTATTTTGTGAAAAAGTACCGTTTTCAATTGATTTATTAATTTTAGTTAATCCAGTAAATATTGTTCTTCCTGCTCCAATTGTTAAATGACCTACTTCTGAATTACCAATTTGTCCTTCAGGAAGACCAACAGCTTCTCCAGATGCTTCTAATACTGATGTTGGATAATTTGATGTTAAATAATCTATATTTTTTGTATTTGCTTTACTTATAGCATTTGCGTTGCTATCTGGAGCTATACCATACCCATCTAAAATAGCTAATAATATAGGTTTTTTCATATTAGTTTGCACCTTTTAATAATTCTATAAATTTAGATGCATCTAATGAAGCTCCACCAACTAATGCCCCATCTACAAATTCATTAGATAAATATTCTTTAACATTTTTATCATTAACAGAACCACCATAAAGAATTTTAATTTCTTTTGCTACTTCTTCATTAAATAATGTTTTTAATTCTTGTCTGATAAATTTTGCCATTTCTATGGCATCTTCTGAAGTTGCACTTTTTCCAGTCCCTATTGCTCAAATAGGTTCATATGCAATTACAATATTTTTAGCTTTTTCTATATTTACATTATTTAAATCATAATGTAATTGTTTAGCTACAACTTTAAAGTGTTTTTTCTTAGATCTTTCTTTTAAATTTTCCCCAACACATAAAATTGGAACCATATCATTTTCTATTAAAGTAATAACTTTTTTATTTATTACTTCATCAGTATCATTAAAATATTCTCTTCTTTCTGAATGACCTATTATAGAATAGTTTATTCCATGATCTTTTAATTGTTGATATGAAACAGCTCCAGTAAATGCACCACTTTTTTCAAAATGAGCATCTTGAGAAGCTATAATCATTTTTTTATTTTTAGAAAATAATTCTTTTGTATACATTAAATCTAAAAATGTTGGTGCTACACCATATTCACATTTTATAGAATTTAAATCTTTACTTTTTGAAAATGAATCGAAAAATGATTTAATTTCTTTTTCATTTTTATTCATTTTTCAATTACCAATTATTAATTTTTTATTCATAAATAACCTTTTTTTACTAAATAATATTTTAATTTTAATATAAATTTAAGT
>CASEQO010000094.1 GCA_949290035.1 uncultured Mycoplasmataceae bacterium | reverse complement strand
TTTAATAAAAAAAAAAAAAAAAAACAAGATATAATAAAGTTAATAAATATTTTCGTAAGGGGTATTTATGAAAAAAAATCGTTTTAAACTTTCTTTAATAGCTTTATCTTCATTGCTCTTAATTAGTTCATCATTTCTCCCTTTCTTAAATTCTTGTAGTAATAGTTCAGAAAACACATCTACTTCTAACAAAAATGATTCTTATAATATAACATTTAATAAAAATTATTATGGTGAGGATTTAAATTTATCAAATATTTATGCATCTGAATTTAATGAATCTAATATAAAAGAATGAGTTATTACTAAAAGATATCTTATTTTTAATAACGGTTCTCAAAAAAGTAAAACATTTTATAATGAAAATTTAGAAATTTTAAATGAATCATATGATGACAATAGAGGCATAGTTAATTTTAAATGTAAACTTTATAATTCTAATTCAAATGGCGATACTATATTAAGTGATAAACTAGAATTTTCTGGATTTAAGATTAAGCAAAGTTCAAATGAAGGATCTGGAAATGATCAAGTTGATTATTATTCAATATCATTTAATTCAAAATCAAGTTTTGAATTTGGTGATAAATCTATGTTAGCTTCTGATGTTAATGAACTTTGAATAAAAAATAAAATAATTGATCAAAAAGATAAAATATTCATTTTAAGTAACGTCTCAAATAATTTTGATTGAAATTCAAATTTATATGTTAATTCTATTAAAGCGAATGATAATAGTGGTGAATTAAATTTTAATGTTACTTTATCAAAAGCTTCAAATGATCCAAGTAAATCTCAATCAATTTCAAAACAAATAACTTTTATAAATTTTCAAATTACTTCCCCAACCCCCCCAATACAAAATTATTATTCAATATCATTTAATTCAAAATCAAGTTTTGAATTTGGCGATCAAAATAAATTACCTTCTACTATAGATGTAGATTGAATAAAAAATAAAATAATTGAACAAAAAAATGAAATATTTGTTTTAAATAATGTTTCAACTAGTTTTGATTGAAAATCAAACTTAGTAATAAATTCTATTAATCCAAATGATAATAATGGTGAATTAAATTTTAATGTTACATTATTAAAATCCTCAGATGACCCAAATAAATCACAATCAATTTCAAATCAAATAACTTTTACAAATTTTCAGATATCATCACCAATACCTCCAACTGATGGAGATACTTCAAATAGAAGTGATTGAGGTAATGTGTTATTACCTAAAGTAGATGATAAATTAATAACAGAAGATGATTTAGTAAATATGTTAGATGAGCATATTGGTAACGTTAATTTTGTTGATGTTACCTTTGGGGAAAGAATGATTGACGCTACATTAATGGCTGATGCATTTGCAAAATGAATAACAACAAGATGAAAGTATTTTCCATATTTTGGATTTTCTAATCCAGTTTTCAAAATTTCAATTAAAGATGAAAATGGAAATATTATAAATACTGAACTACAAAATACACCAGAAGTAATGTCAAAAAAATATTACGTTTATAAATTAACAACATTTAAAGGTGCTATATTCGATTATTATGCTGATAAATGATTAATTCAAGGACAATACAAAAACTCATTTATAGAATTTGTTAACGATTTTTTAAATTTAGTTAGTTATGATATGGATGACATAGATAAAGTAATTAGTGCTTATTTTTACGTTGCAAATTTTATAACTTATGGCGATTCTTCATCAATTGAAGCAACAATTGTAAATGGAAATGGGGTTTGTGCTGATTTCGCAAGTCTTATGGCCTTGTTATGTAACATAATAGGTGTTCCAACATTACCAATGGTTACAAATATTGAGAGAATTGATTTTAGTTCGATGCACGAAATTGTTTGAGTTTATATAAATGATTTAAATGGTTCAAATAAGAAGAAATGATATGGTATGGATCCAACATTTGCTTACACTAGTTCAACTGGTTTTGATGGTCCTATTGCATTTTTTCCAACATCGACAAAATTAAATGAAGAAAATGTTATATTTAATTTTTCAAAAGATTCATATGAAACTTATCCAACTAGTGCACATTACAATTCAAACCTATTTTTTAATGCCCCTTGACAAACATTATATTTAAATAATTCTCTTGAAACTAAAAACATACCAAGTACATTATTAACAATTACTGGAAAAAGTAACATTGTTTATTATGATGGATATTGATATTACCTTCATTATGATGAACAAGGTAAAAATAAATTAGTAAGGTCAAAATTTGTGACTTCAAATAAATATGAAGTTGTAATTGATTTATCAAATCCTTTAAATACAGATCCAAGTAATCTTGGTTTTGATAATGTTGATCAAGAAGTATGTAATTTATTTCAAGGTAGTGAAATATCAAATAGATATGCTTTTGGTTACAACGAAAATATTGTCTTATGTAGTGTTAAAAATAATAATCAAAACAATGTTGTAAGATTTGTTATTTTTAATTTAAAAACTAAACAATACAAGTTAGTCAATAAAACCGTTTTATTAAAAAGTGGATCATTAAAAACATCATTTAATTTTTATATAAAGGATGGTGAAATTTATTATACATCAAATCCTTTACAATCTACGTCATGAAAAAATAAAGAATACATAAAATTAGAATTGACTTCTGAAGAATTTAATTTCTTAAATTCTTCTTCAGATGAGAAAACTAAACTTTGACGTAAAATTGCTTTATATAGAACAGCTGCAGGAACATATTTAACAGGAACAAATGATCATAATAACAAAGTTTTACCTGATGTTAAACGTAACTTTATGCAATACTTGTATAATTTAGAACAGAATTTAAATAACGGATCAATATCTAATTATGTTGATTCACTCCAAGAACTTGAAGCAAAATATGATGAGTTTGTCCCAGATTTAACTAATGAAGGTTTAATCAAAATGAATGAGTTGTGTGATGTTTACGAGTTTGAGAAATCATATGTTGAAGAAAGTATAGATTATTTACCATTAAACAAATTAATTGTGATTGATAACTTTACAGATTTTAAAGAAAATGATAATAACATTGCTTTTGATATTTATCATTCAAAAGATAAAAATGGTACATTTCAAAAGGTCAAAGAAGAGCTATATTTATCTGGTTCGGGTATAAGTGTTAAAAAATCAGATGTTGGTGGTGATTATAATGGTTATTATTATTTTGAATATTATCCATATGGATTGAGCAATACAAAAACAAGATCAAAAACATTCGAAGTTAAAATAGTTGACCGTAAAAAGTTGCCTGAATATGAAGGATTAAGAACATCGTCTTATTTAAATACCAATTATTCATCAAAAAACAACAATTGATATCAAAATAATGAAACATTAAGTTTTAGATTGAATAATATGGCGAACATTGAAAATACGGTTAATTTAAATTTTAAATACATCAATCTTGATACTAAAAATATTCAAACGATTGAATCAATAACAGTTGATAGAAATTCACTAACATCGAATAGTTATTATCAAAAAACATGATACCTTAATGCTCCTGATAGCACAAATCATGGTATTTATTGAGTTGAATTTGAAACATCTGCATACAATAGTACATATAAATTCTATTCAGATTTCTATTATCATTTTACAAAAGGTGATGTTGATAATTTTGATATTAGTAAATGATCTGAAATTTCAAATAAAATATAATTTGTTTAAAAAATACTATTTAGATTGAATAAATTTCTTAAATTTTTATTTTTGAAATTTATTCAATTTTGTATTTTATTAGTAAATTATTTTTAATAATTTCAACACCTTTTTGAAATTTATAAATAATTTAATATTATTTGTAAATTAATTTAGACTATTTATAAAGTGGTGCCAAATCTATGTATCAAAAACAATCAATCAATTTACATAAAAAATTGTTAAATTTTAAACAAAATGTCCCTATGATTAACCTAAAAAAATTAATCTTTTAAAGACTATTAATTTGATAATATC
>CASEQO010000093.1 GCA_949290035.1 uncultured Mycoplasmataceae bacterium | reverse complement strand
TTAATATTAATGGGCATACATGTGAATTAAATTTTGGTATATTTGGAAATAATGTACCTAATAAGCAAAAATATTGTGGTCTGACTATTTATCACGCAAATAGAGCGATCATACATGGGCCAAGAGAAGAAAATAATAAAATAATAGATTTTGTTGAAGATATTAAATCTTCAAGCGAAGTATATGGAAGATGATTATTTGGTACATTAGATTTAACAAATATTGAAACTCCAGATACAAATAAAAGGGATTTTTCTTGAACTGTCGAAGGGAAAGAAGACTTAAGAAATGAATTAGATAAAATATATAATGAACTAAAACCTTTAATTCAAGAAATAGTATCGATAAATGAAGAAAAAAATCAAAAAGGTTCAAAACTTGAAATGATTCAAGGTGCAAATGATTTTTCAGAAAAAACTGGTATTGATTATGACTATGAAGTTGATTATAGTGGTGAAGATATAGTAACTAATGATAAATTTTTTATAGATGGAAAGAAATATAAAATTGAATTAAATGAAACTGAAAATAGCAAATCACTAGTTGAATCATGTTTGATTGAAGGAGATAATAAAATAAAAATTACTATTTCATCAAATAACAAATTTTGATCTGACCCCTCATTAGCAAGTAAAGGTATTAGAGGTAAAGTAGAATTTCCAGTTTCAGTATTTATAGGTGTTATGAATATTTTATGATCTAATGAAGAGCTAAGAGAAAAATATAAAGATGATAGTTTATCATCATTGTTTAACAAAATAATATACAATGGAAAAATTTAATGAAAATTTGAAAGATAGTTGAATTTACAGATGAATTAGATAAAAAAGATTATATAGAATGTAATGATACAACTAAAGAAATTTTTAACAATAATATAAAAGAGAAAATTCTTTGTATAGGGCAAGTACAATCTGGAAAAACAAGAAGAATAATAGAATGTATTAAATATTCTTTATATGAAAAGAAATATGATATTGTTATTTTTGTAGCTGGAACTAACAATAGGTTATATGAACAGTCTAAGCAAAGAATTATAGATAGTAATTTTAATAATGACATAAAAATTCTTTTTAAAGAAGATATCAAAAGAAATTCATATAGAGAAGGTAATCAATATTTATTAGTAATTTCAAAAGGCGGAAATGGCAAAGATTTAACAAATACTTTGGACTTTTTAACACCTATAAATAAAAACAATAAAAATATTTTATTTATTGATGATGAATCAGATTATGCTTCTATAAACAATGATAAATATAATCAATCAGCTATATATGAAAAAATGACTGATGCATGAGATCGTGTTAAAAATGGAAAGTATTTACTTGTAACAGCAACTCCATTTGCAAATTTAGTTTCATTAAATTCAATGGAAATGAGACCTAATAAAGTTCTTGTTTGAGGCACTAATAATGACTATTATGGTTTAGAAAAATTTAATAATAGCAATGTTTATGAAATAGTTAACTCAAATAAAAATGATGAAAATTTATATTTATTAGATGTAGAAAAAGTATTTAATTATTTTGTTAAAACTATTTTAGAAAATTATTACTTTTTTAAGAATGATATAAAAAATGAAATTAGTTGTTTATTTAACATTAGTTTAAAAACTGATATACATGAAAATATATATGAAAAAATTCAATCATTAATTAATAAATATTGCAATAATTTAAATTTATTTTTTGAAAAAAATAAAATAGAAAATAATATACAAAATAGAAAAATATTATTAAACATATTATGTGATGAAATATCAGTAATCTTATTAAACGAAGAAAATAAGAATATAAATATTCCAAAAAAATTTAATATTTATATTAGTGGTGTAATGGCATCAAGAGGTAATACTTTTGAAAATTTAGTGACACAACTTAATATAAATAGTCCTAATGAAGGAAAATTATCTGTAGACACCTTACTACAAAGATGTAGATGATTTGGATATAGATCAAATATTTTTAAATATATGAAAATTTTTGTAAACAATGATATATATGAGTCATTGTTAGAATCTAAAAAATATTTAGATTTATTGATTCCAGGATTTCATATTCCAGAAGATTTATGTAGAAAAATAAAACTTATTGATACTAGCGAAAATACAATGTATGTAAAATCAACTTCAAAGAGGTAAAAAAATGAATTTAGAAAATATTATTTTTCCAATATTAGAAGGTAATAAAAAGGGGATTGCTTTTGATTCAAATTATATTAATTTAGGACAAATACAAAAAATTAATTATCCTAATCTTAAATATGTTGAAGAAGGATTAAAAGCAATTGAATGTGAAGGTGAAATAAAAAGAAATTTACATTTTGTACAATTTATTGACATTCCAGATAATTTAATTATTAGTATTAGAGACACAATAAAAGAAATTATAGAATCAAAAAATATGGATGCAAAATCTGCAATTGATGAAATAGTAAATTATTTTAGAAAATTAAAATTTACTAAGGATATAAAAACAGAATTAATTGGAGACATTGGAGAAGCTATTTTTATATTAAAATCATTTGAAAAAGGAATGGATTTTAATAAATATATGAGAATGTATGATGATAATCTTTATGATTTTAATATAAATGATAAATGCATAGAAATTAAAACTACATCATTAGAAAAGAATGAATTTACCATTACAAATGAACAAATTAATCAAATCAAAGACAAAAAAGTTGTAATTTGTAAATTCAAGAGAATCCCTGGAAAAGTATCAATATTAGAATTATATGATTTAATAGAAAAATATTCATCTTTAAATGATTTACTAATAGAAAAAAGAAATAAATGATCTAATATTGAGAATGATTATAAAGATCAAGGAAATCTTAATGATATATTAAAAGAATATACAGTTGATTTAGAAAATGTAAAATTATTAATTTTTAATGATAATCTTTTTCCTGAAATCAATGTTAATGATTATAAAGCTTGTAAAAAAATAAGTTTCTATATGGATTGTTCTGATTCAAATACTTCAGATTTTGAACAATTAAATAAATGATATAAAGAAGTAATTAATAAAGATTAACCAACTATGTTTGGTTATCTTTTTTTTATTTCCAATTAGACTAAATAGTAGTGAAATAACTATGAATATATCAAGTAATTTAATTAATAAAGAAATAAGAAAATCTCATTATGAAGAGTTAGTAAAATATATGCCTTTTAAAGATAAGGTATTATGAGCTAAAACTAAGATAAAAGAATTTTTTCAATCATGTGAAGAATTTAATAAAACTAATCCAAGAATACCAATATCTGAAATAACTATATCTTTTTCTGGTGGAAAAGATTCTACAGTGTTATTTCATTTAGTTAATGAAGTTCATAAAGAAATTAAATCTAAGTTTTATTTAGTTCCAGCATATGCAGCTGAAATAACTTTTCCATCTACAATAAAGTTTATAAAAGAAACTGTAGATAATTTTAGAAAAGATAATTCTAAAATCAAAGAATTATTAATGGTACCTCCTAAAATGCCATGAAATGAAATTTTAAATCAAAAAGGATATCCTATTTTTTCAAAACAAATTTCATTACAATTAAATAGAATTAGAAATGCTAAAACAAAAACTAATTTAGTAAAGTGAGCTTTTGGAATATTTAGTGATAACAAAGGAACAGCTAAATATAAATTATCTAAAAATAGATTATTTTTATTAGATAATCATATGATAATCCAATGACCTAAAATAAATAATGAATTAAAACAATATTTTACTAAATATGATAATTATTATTTTTATTCTGAAAAATGTTGTGACTTTGTAAAAGGTGGTTTAAAACACGATAAAAGACCTTCATTTATAGGTACAATGGCAAATGAATCTGAAATGAGAAAAAAGTCATGAATAGAAAATGGATGTAATATCACTAATAAGAGAATTATGAAATCTAGACCATTATCTATTTGAACTGAAAAAGATGTTTGAAACTATATTAAAGAATTTAATTTGGAAGTAAATCCAGCATATGGTTATAATAAAAATGAAGACGAACAAAATTTAAGATTTACAAGATTAGGTTGTACTTCTTGTCCATTTGGTTCTCATATAGAAAATAAAATTAATGAAAGACTTTCAAAAAGTAATAAAGATTTAATTTTTCAAAATAGATTTGAAAAATTAAAAGAATTTTATCCTACATTATATACTTCTCAAGTTATTTCTACAGGAATGTACAAAATATTAATTGATATGGGTATAGAAATAAAAAATGATGAATATTATCAAGAATTATTTAAAAAAAGACAAGAACAAATAAATAAGTGATATGTAAATTTTGAAGATAATTTATTAAGATTATTTGCTCAAATAGAAAATCATAATAATTATAAAAATAAATCAAATGAAGGATGATTTTGAACTATAAAAGAAATAAAAGAATCCTTTGATTATTTTGATTTAGATAAGAACAATGTTAATAAAACTAGACTTGATAAAATAAGAATAGAAGAACAAAATTTTTATAAGCAAATTTTATTAAAAAATAAATAATATTAAAATACAAGTTTTATATTAATTAATAGATATATATAACAATTTACCATTACAAAAATAAATTATTATATAATTAATTTAATTAAGGTATATATGAAAAAAGAATTAGTTCAAAAAGAAAATATTAATGATTTTTTAAACACTAATATTAAAATAGGTTTATCAAATTCTGATGTTTTATCAAGACAAAAAATTTTTGGATTGAATGAAATAAAAAAAGAAAAACAAAAGAATTTCATTCAATTATTTTTGTCTCAATTTTTAGAACTAATGTCTATGTTATTATTTATAGCATCTATTATTGCTATAGTTTTATCAATTTATGAACATATATTAGCATTAAAAGATAATAATAATTATATTTCAAGTACTATAGTTTTAAATTATATCCAAGCATCAGTTTTATTTTTTGTAGTTTTTTTGAATGCATTCTTTGGGGCTCTCCAAGAGAAAAAATCTAATAATTCAATTGAAGCATTACAAAAGATGACATCGTTAAAATCAAAAGTTTTAAGGGATGGTAAAACTCAATTAATAGATTCTAGTGAGATAACCATTGGAGATATTATTGTAGTTGAAGCAGGAGATGTTATACCTGCAGATGCAATAATATTAAAATCAAGTAATTTGAAAGTTGTTGAATCAATTTTAACAGGTGAATCATTACCAATTGAAAAGTTTGCTACAACTAATCTTAATTTAGATAATTCATCAACTCCTATTGGGGAGAGAATAAATGAAGTATTTTGTAATTGTAATGTTGTAAATGGTAGAGCATTAGCAGTTGTTACAAAAATAGGTTTAAATACTGAAATCGGTAAAATTGCAT
>CASEQO010000092.1 GCA_949290035.1 uncultured Mycoplasmataceae bacterium | reverse complement strand
TTTTTTAATTAGAAAAATTAAATTTATTATACAATAATCTATATTATGTAATTGTACTGGATATTTTTGTATCTATACAAGTTTAAAAAAAGAGGAAATATGGCTTTTAAAAATAAAAGAGCATCGTCAAATATGGCAAGAGAAGTTCAAAACGATTATTATAATGACGACCAATATTATGATGATCAATATTACGATGATCAAAATTATAATGACGATCAATATGATGAATATGTAGACGAAGGGTATGAAGAACCAATGTCTAACTCATATAGTGATAATAGAAGAACAGTTCGTTATAATGAAGAAGTGCCAAATATTGACGTAAATACTAGAAATGTAATTAGAAAAGATTTACAAAACTTGTGAGAAAATCTTGTTGATATGAACAATAATATTTACACACAAGTATTTGATGCCCTTTCAAATAGAGAAACTAATACAACAATAGTTAGTGATCAACAAAACCATGTTCCTCAAAGAAATGCAAACAATAATATACCTTCAAAAGCATACATTAATCAATTAGAAGGATTAAAATCAAATTTAATCCAAGGATATAACTCATTATTAGAAAGAATTAATCTTGTTGGTAACTATGCTTTTGAAAATAATAATTCAATAAAAGAATTAGTTTCTAATGCTTGAGAAAATGTAAATAACTTATACCAATATATTACAGAGTTAGAAGGAAAATTAATTAATGGTCAAGTACACATTAATGATACTTTTTTAAACGAAATTGCTAACTTAAGACAAGAAGTTTTAGCTAGCAATGATTCAATATATGAACAATTATCTAACTATATATATGAAGTTGCACAAAGTATTAATACTAATGTTAGTGAAACAGTTACTCAAACAGAAAATAATTTACAAAATTCAATAGTAGAATCTACTAATTTATTACAAAATAATCAATCTAAAATTTTTAATTCAATTAAAAATAATGAATTTGCAATTGATAATTTATCAAGAAATATTATTGAATCAAATAATGATTTAACATCAAAAATAACTGATAGTACTAATTATTCAGTAAATGAATATTCATCATTAATACAAAGATTAAGAGATGAAGTTATAAATAATCAAAAATCTATTTATGATGCTATTGGTAGCATAAAAATAGATGATTCAAAGCTTGAAAAAATAGTACCTAAGCTAAGAGAAGTAATTATAAATAGTTTAGGTCATTTTCCAAATTTAATAGATGAATTAAAATATAAAATTGATAATGATCTTTCTCCATTAATGAAAGATACAAGAGAAATATTCTTAGCTTCTTTACAAAATTTAGTATCTGAAATTACAGCTAATAATATGGGTCTTTTAAAAACGTTAGAAGACTTCAAATATATAAATGATGATTCTTTTAAAAATCTATATAGTAGTTTATCTAATAGTGTGTATGAATCTAGTAATGAAGTATTGAATGCTATCAGATATATTGAAGAAGCATTATATGGAAAAATGGAGAATTTAATAGCTTATTCTCAAAATGATATTAAATCATTTATAGTAGAAAATTCTAATCAATATTTATATACATTAGAACAAGTTAAAAAAGAATTAGAAAACAATCAAAAATCTATTTATAATGCAATATCTGATCCTAGTACATATGAACAAGGTTTTGATTCGATAAAAAAAGAATTAACTAAAAACATTGTAGATTTTTCAAATTCTTTATTTGTAGAATTAGGAAAATTAGGAAATATGATTGCAAATGATATTTCTCCACAAATAAAAGAATCAAAAGATTTATTTTTACAAGCAACAGATGGATTAATTCAAGAGGTTTCTGATAATTTAAGAAGCACTCTTGATGCTTTAGCAATGATCCAAGGAGAAAATAGAGAAGCTAACTCTCAAATTTTAGACAAAATAGTTGAAATTAATAACTATTCAAGTTCTCAATTATATGAACAAATTTCAAGAGTTGAAAACGCTATTAATGGAGACATATCTCAATTAATTAATGCTATAGGATTAAAACTTGAAGATCAAATTAATAATCTAGGAAATGCATATTTTGATTCATTAGATGTAATTAAAAAAGAATTGGAAGAAAATAGATATTGAATTCAAAATACAGCATTAAATCCTGATTTATTTGAAAATGGATTTAATGATGTAAAAAAAGATATATCTACAAAAATGGTAGACTCTACAAGTAACATAATTGAACAATTAAATAATTTAAGTAAAACTATTTTAGATGATATTAATCCAGAAATTCAAAGCCATAAAGAAATATTTTTACAAACAACTAATAGTTTAATTCAAGAGGTTTCTGATAATTTAAGAAATACTCTTGATACTTTAGCAATGATCCAAGGGGAAAATAGAGAAGCTAATTCTGAAATATTAGACAAGATAGTTGAAATCAATAATTATTCAAGTTCTCAATTATACGAACAAATTTCAAGAGTTGAAAATGCTATTAATGGCGATGTATCTCAATTAATAAACAATATAGGATTAAAACTTGAAGATCAAATTAACAATTTAGGAAATGCTTATTTTGATTCATTAAATATCATTAAAAAAGAATTAGAAGAAAATAAGAATGCTATAAAAAACATTGTTTTCAATGATCAAATATTTAGTGAAGGGTTTGATAAAATTAAAAATGAAATCTCTTCAAAAGTAGTTGAATCATCTAGTGATATTATTAGTCAATTAAATGCTATTGGTTCAGCAATTAAAGATGACTTATCACCAGAAATAAGAAATTCTAAAGAATTATTTTTAGAAGTAATCAATGGTTTAATAGCTGAAGTATCAAATAATTTAAAAGATACTTTAGATACTTTAGCTTTAGTTCAAGGCGAAAATCAAAGAGCCAATGAAGAAATTTTAGATAGAATAGTTGAAATTAATAACTATTCAAGTTCTCAATTATACGAACAAATTTCAAGAGTTGAAAATGCTATTAATGGAGACATATCTCAATTAATTGAAATGTCAACATCTGAAATAAAAGATCATATTTTAAGAAATAAAGAAACATATGAAGAATTAATTTCAAACTTAAAAGATTCATTTGTAAGAAGACAAGATGAATTATTAGAAAAAATTAATCCAGAATTAATTAATGAAAATTTCTTGGATGTAAAAAAACTAGTTACTGAAAGTGTAATCGCTAATACTCAAGCAACACTTAATGAAATTAATCAATTAAAAGAAAAAGTTGAAAGTGATTTAGACGCTAAAGAAGAAAACATTAAAAATATTTTTGTTGAATCAATAGATAAATTAATTTCAGAAGTTTCAGAAAATTTAAAAGACAATTTAGATACTATTGCATTAATTCAAGGTGAAAACCAAAAAGCTAACGAAGAAATCTTAGATAGAATAGTTGAAGTTAATAATTATTCTAGCTCACAAATTTATGAACATATTTCAAATATTGAAAGTGGTCTTAAAGGTGAAATAGATTTAATGTTATTATCTAAAACTGATGAAATAAAAGATTCTATTTCTCATAATAAAGAATTTTATGAAAACACTATTTCTAATTTAAAAAATGAAATAAATGAAAAACACAATGAAATAGTAGATTTAATAAATGATCCTATGTTATTAAGTGAGCAACATGCTAACATAGTTGAAAAAATTGCTCATCTTAATAATAAAAGTTCTTCAGAAATACTTTCTTCATTATTAGAGGTAAAAAATACTTTAAATAATGATTTATCATTAAAAATCCAAGAAGAAAAAGAAGTCTTTATTGAATCAATTAATGGTTTAATTTCTGAATTAGTAAATTCATCATTAGAAATAGTTAATTCTATAAATGAAAAATCATCACAAATTAAATTATTGGATGACACTATAAGTGAAAACTTTAAAACATTAAACACTAAATTTGATGAAAATTCTAAAACATATCAAGAACTTCTTCATGAAATTAAAAATGAAATGTATGTAAGTGAAGAAAGTACTTTAAATAAAATAATAGATATAAGTAATTATCAAGGAAGTCAATTATTTGAAAAGATCCATGGTGTTGAATCATCTTCAAATCAAACAAATGATTTATTAAAAGAATTATTTGATGCAGTGAATAAAAATAATCAGCAAACAGACAAAATTGTATATATGTATGAAGCTAAAATAAAAGAAATGGAAGAGCAAATGAATAAACAAAAAGATGAACTTGAAGCATTAATTAATAAAAGAAATAAAATTCAAGATCAAATTTCTGAAAATGAGAATAATGATAATTTAAAAATTGAGTTAAATGATGTAGATAATGATATTTTAAAAATTATTGCTGATTTAGAACAAAGAATCTACAACTATGTAGTTGATAAAGATGAAGAGTATAATAAAAGATTCCAAGAATTAAGAGAATATGCTACTTCAATAGCTGAAGAAAAATATAAACTTTCTAGTGAAGAATCAAATAAAAAATATGATGAATTAAAAACTGAAATGTTAGATAAATATAATGAAGTTTCTAACATGGTTAAAGATGAAATTGAGCAAAGATTCGCTGAAATTAAGCTTTCAATGAAAAACTCAATTGAAGAAATCAATACAATTAATTCAGGTATTATAGATGAATTAATTAAAACAAATAATAACTTTAATGATTTAGTTGAATCATTAGATAAAAAAATTAGACATTTAGATAATGGATTATTAGAATTATCTAAAAATGGCAATGCTTTCTATAATGATGTTTATTCAAATATAGAAAATATCAAAAATATGTATTATGAAGTAGTTGAACAAATTAAAATGGATCAAGAAAAAATTTATTTTAACAACAAGAGTATTTTTGATTTAAGAAAAAAATTATATAAATCTTCTAAAAAATTAAATTCATTAAATGTTAATAATGAAAATTATCAAGAATTATTAAATAATGTAAAAGAACTTCAAGAATCAGAAATTTTAATTAAAGATGAAATACTTAAATTAAGTGAAAATAATAAAGTATTTGAAAATAATATTAATGAAAAAATTAAGTATCTTGAACTAGAATTAAATGAAACAATTTCATCAGTCAATGAAAAAATGTATCATGATATTTCATCAGAATTTAATACTAAGTTAGATGAAACATATAAAACTTATCAAGACAAAGTTCAATTATTATTTAATGAAACTATATCTTTAATTGATTCATTAAGAACTGAAAATAAATCATCATTAAATGAAATTGAAGAATTTAATAAATCAATGAGTCAAATAATTAATAATGCTAATAATAAAATTGAACAAATTGAATTTATAGTTGGCTCTGAAAATAATCAAAATGGAACTATATATGGAGAAATAAATATCATTAGAGAAAATCTTTCAATAGCTATTAATGATATTTCAACATTACATGAACAATGATTCGAAAATAATAAAAAATTACAATTATTAGAATCATTATTAATAGAAAGATCAAAAGAAATAGAAGTAATATCTAAAGATACATCTATCTCAATTGATGAAGTAAATGAAAAAATTTCTAA
>CASEQO010000091.1 GCA_949290035.1 uncultured Mycoplasmataceae bacterium | reverse complement strand
TTTATTTATATTTTTTTGTATATTTATATAACAAGTTAAAAATCCCATTTAAAAATAATGGGATTTTATAATGTTTCAAATATATTCTTTAATATATTTATTTTGTTTGTTTTTCATTCTAGTTCTAGGATTCTTATGAATGGATAGCCTAAATCTTCTATAAATTGTTGTTTATCCAAATCTTCTATAGATCATTGCAAGCTATTATGAACCATAAAATTATCCAATTGAATTGCTTTTACTACTAAATCAGATATTTTATCTACAATAGCAATATCAATACTATCTTTACCTATTTGATAATTTGCATATAATTCATATTTTGAATCATCTAATAATTTTTTTATAACTGTAAATACTTCTTTATGATAATCTGATTTAAACTCTTTTGAATAAGATATCTTTTTATTATCTTTCAAATGGTAGTCATCAACAAATTTAATAAAATATTTAAATACATTATTATTTTCATTTGAAGAAGTATTAATATCTTCACTATATAATGATTTAACAACAATCATTTGCTCTTTAGCTCTTGTTATAGCTACATTTAATCTATTTATACCATTTGCTTGAGAAATTGGTCCAAAGAAATTCAGTACTTTACCTTTTTCGTTTTTACCATATGATATTGATAATATTACAATATCAGCTTCATCACCTTGGACATTTTCTATAGATCTAATTTTTATTTTATTGTCCATGTATCTTTGCATAACTTTAGTTCCTGTAAAATTATTTATAAAATAATTTTCAAGATAGTTAGCTTGGCTTATATTCATAGTTACTACTAAAATTGATTTTTCAGTAAATCCATATTTATTAATAATTTCTATTACTTTATCAGCTTCTTTTCTATTTATTCTATTAATTCAATCACCATCAACATTAAAAACGATTATTGGTCTTAAATTAATTTTGTTTTTTGTAGCATATTCAAGATTATTATCATATACGTATTTATTACTAAACTCAATTAATTCATAGCTATCACTACGATAATGATTTTTTAAATGAAACTTTTCTCACATGCATACATTAGCTTGTTCAAATAATGATTCTCCAAAAGATTCATCATCTTGTTCATCAATTTCTTCTTCATCATAACTTCTTTTTGTAAAAAATGATGTTGGTTGTAATTGTTTATCATCTCCTGCTACAACATTTATAGAACATCTATAAACTAAAGGTATTGCTCTTTCTACAAACATTTGACTTGCTTCATCATATATTCCATAATCAAATATATTTTTCTCACAAGGAGTTAAAATACATGTTTGTATAGGGCTTAAAATTCATATTGGAAATAATATTCTTAAAATATCATAGAAATTTTTAATTAATTTATTAATTGCTGGCCTTCTTTTTAAATTTGCTTTACCAAAAACTTTTATACATTGATCATATAGTGTTCTATCACTTTTAATTTGATCTTTTAAATTATCAATATAATATTCATAAATGAATTTATCTAATGTGGATGCTTCTTTTTTTCTAAGTTCAATATAATTATTTTTTAGTTTTTGAATTGTCTCATTTTTTAAATTATATTTACTAAATATTTTTTGACCAAGTGAAAAAATTAAATATTTATTATACATTTCTTCATTATCTAAAATATTAATTTTGTTTAATAAAAACATAGCATTATTAACTTCAAATGTTAAATCAATATTTAAAAATAAAAATTGATTGAATAGATCTATTATTTCATTTTCATATTCAACTTGTTTTTTTATAAATAAAGGTTTTTTATATCATCTTCTTTTATCTTTTGCAAATTTATGTAGCATTCAAGAAGGTTTGTCTTGTTCATTATAAACATTTAGAAAATCTGTAATTCTTTCTTTATTAAAAACAAAATTGTATTTTGACAATATTGATAGAATTTTATTTTGATTAAAAAATAAATTATTTAATTTTTTTAATAAATCATATGATTCAAGAATGTTAGACTCTTCTTCAAAAATTAAATCTATTTCCTGAAATAATTTATTTCCTATTTTATTAAATTCTACAAACTCATTTTCTGTGATTTTACTATAAGTATCAAAGAATTTATTAATACCAAATTCATTTTCTATTTCTTTTTCAATATTAGATATACTAGATAATTGATTAAGAATTTTGTTATATTCTTTTTTTATTTTATCATGATTGTATCTATATCTATTTTTAGTAGTTTTTTGAAATTCTTTTTGCAAGTTCAAAAGTTGATCATAAAATTTTTCTTTGTGCTCAGGTTTAAAAGCAAATAATGATAATTTAGATAATTCACCTAATCTATTTTCTAAAACTTCAAGAGCTGCCATTTTTTCTGAAACCATTAATATATTCTTTTCATTTAAAATAATATTTGCTATCAATGAACTAATAGTTTCACTTTTACCTGTTCCTGGTGGTCCAAAAATTAATGTATTTTGATTTAATGCAGATTGAATTGCATATTTTTGATAAATATTTAAAGGTCTATTTATTTCAACAATATCATTTTCTCTTAACACTTCATTTATTATATCATTTGGATCATTTAAATCATTGTTTGTAACAAACAATTCTTCATTTTCTTCATTGATTTTTTCAATATCTTTTTTAATAACTCCACCTCTTGGCTCAATTAGTGATAATGACACATAAGGTTTTATATTTAATAAATCATTACTTGCATTATCAAATGTTTCAAAAGGTAATTCCATTTTATTTTGTTCACATATTTTTTGTAAAGAATATGAATAAACTTTAAAATCATTTGGAAATTGTAAATTAGATTCATCTATATTTATTGAATAATTTTGCTTTAAATAATAATTTACCTTTTCATTTACTATTGGTAAATCCTCATTTTTATTTATGTAAATATTTCCATTAGTAATTGATATAGATACTTCATATAATAATAATGGAGAATTAATAGATGTATTATTTACATCTTTTCCATTTAAATAAAAAGCTGATAAATATAATGGATAAATATTTTCTTCTTGTTGAATCTTATTTGCTTCTAACTGAATTTTTTGAAATATTTTTGAAAGTGTTAAACTTTTTTTCAAAATGTCATCTATTACTTTTTGCTTATTAGATTTAAAATTATTTAACAATAATTTTTCATTTGTTTTTGTAATATTAATAGAATTATCATAACAGTAATTTAAAAACTCATAAGGTTCACTAAAACTATTTAATATATTACTAATTTCATTAATAGAACTATTTTTAATTTTTATCTTTGAAACATTTTCATTTCATAGAAACTCACTAATATCATTTTCATCTAAAAATGATTTTAGATCAATAAAGCACCTTGATTTTTTCTTTGTATTTATAGCTGGATCTTTTGATGATGACACTATTAATCTATTATTTATAATTTTATTCATTATATATATCTCCTACACCTAATAATTATAGCAATATCACATAATAGATTTTAAAAGATTGTATCTTTTATTTAAATTAATATAAAAGTTATATATAGTAAAAATGAAGACATTATAAAATAAAATTATCTCATTTTATATCCTCATATAATTTTATTGCTTTATCAAATAATGTGTTAAAAACAAAAATAATTAAGCTATATTTGCTTAATTATATTAAATAGAATACTAGTTTTATCTTAGGATATTATTAAGAAGTTCAATTCCTTGCTTTGTGATTTTTCTTCCATTTATTTCTTTGGAAACAAATTTTTGTTTTAAAAGAAAAGGTTCTATTTTAGATATAATGGTTTTTTCGTCTATATTCATTATTTGAGAAATAGTTTTTATTCCTACATATCCATTATTATTTAATGAATTAAGATATTCTAAATCTATTTCATTTAAACCATATTCATAAATACCTATGCTTTTAAAGAATAAATCAACATCAGGATTTTCAATACTTTTATAATCTAAATATCTGGTTAAATATCTTTTTGCTATTCTAGGAACACCTTTTGAATAAATAGATATTTTATGCAAATCATTGTCATCTATGTTCAGTTCTAATGAATTATTAATTGTTTTTAATATTTTATAAATATCATGGTTTTCATATAATGATAGATAAAGAATAATTCCAAATCTATCTTCAAATGGGGCAGGAATATTTCCATATAAAGTAGTAGCTCCAATTATAGTTATTTTTGGAGTTTTAACAGGCGTTATTTTATAATTTCCTTCTTTACCTATTTTTATATTTATTATTTGATTATCCATTATTGAATAAAATATTTCAAAACATTGTTGATTCACAGCGTGAATTTCATCTATGAATAAAATATCATTATCTGATAATGATGATATTGCACTTATAATATCTGACTTACTTTGTATATCATTACCTTGAATAAATTTAATGTTAGTATTTAATTCATTTGCAATAATTTTTGCTAATGTTGTTTTACCTGTTCCGGGATGTCCATAAAATAAACAATGATCTAATTGTGTAGCATTAGATAATGCTGATTTAATATAGATATTTAAATTATTTTTTATCTGATCTTTTCCAATAAAGTCATTTAATGATTGTGGATGAAAATTATTAATTTTCATATAATGATTTACTAGAAATATCTTTAATAACTTTAGATATTAAATCAGATAATTGTTCTTCACTATCAATTATAAAATCTTCATTAGGTATTTCACTTATTGATTTATCAATAACATCTTTTTTATAACCTAAAGATTTTAATGCTGATATAACATCGTTTTTGCAATTTTTACTATTTGTAGAATTTTGTTCATTATTTGAATTACTAAATTCATCTAATATATTATCTTCTACTTCTATATTGTTAATTAAAGATATTGCTACTTTTTTAGTGATACCATTTAAAGAACATAGTTTTTCAATATCATTAGTTTTAATATAATATTTTAAAGTTAGTAAATCATTTGAAATAATGTTTAATGATGTTTTTGGGCCAATACCATTAATAGATATAAGTTTTTCAAACATCATTTTATCTTTATAATTTTCAAATCCATAGTATTCTTCACTAATGTTATTGTTAATAATTTGTGTCTTTTTATAAATATATAATTTTCTATATTTATCTAATTCAAAATTATCTATATTAGAAACATTAATTTTATAACCTATAAAATTGTTTTCTAAAATTATGTAGTTTGAAAATTTGCAAACTATTTTACCTATAATATAATTCATGTTTTTCCTCCTTGAGGGTTATTTTGTCCCTCATTATATATAAGTAAAAAAATTTATAAAATTAAAAATTTTTTTTCAAATTATTTAAAATTTTTAAATATTCATTATATATTTCGTTAGTTATTTTACCCTCTTTAATAGCAACATTTCTTATATAACAATTATTTTCATTTAAATGTTTACAATCATTAAATTTACACAAATTATAAAAATTATCAAAATTAAAAAATATTTTAGCTAAATCATTTTCACTACAAGTTATTTCTATAGAAGAAAAACCAGGAGTATCAACAACATACCCATTTTTATAGTTATATAGTGTTGATACGGTTGTAGTATGTTTTCCTCTATTTAAATGTTTTGATATTTCATTTGTTCTTAAATTTAAATTAGGAAAAATTTTATTTAAGAATGTTGACTTACCTACACCTGATTGGCCTACAAAACAATTTATACCTTTACTTATTAAATCTAAAAAAGATTTAATATCTTTATCATCATTAGCATTAAATACATTTAATTTATAAATATTTTTTAAATTTGAAATTAATGTATTTTTTTCTTGTTCTTTCATTAAGTCAGTTTTAGTTAGTAAAAATATAATATTTTGAATATTATATTGTTTATAAAAAGTGTGATATTTAAATAATTGTGAAATATTAATATTTGGTTCAATGCAAGATTGAACAATTATTAAGTTATCAATATTAGCTAATTTAGGTCTAATAATACTATTTTTTCTTTCTTTTAAATTAGTTATTAAATATGTGCCGCCTTCTTGAATATATTCAATATAATCACCTGAAACGATTTTAAATTTATTTCTAATATTACCTTTTAATTTTGCATCAAAAACTAATGATTTATCATTAAGATCTTGAATTTTAAAATTACCATTACTAGAAGATATAACTATTGCGTTATTTATCATAATTTTAATACACCCCTACTAATGATAGTATTAAAAATAACAATCCTAAACCTAAAACAGATAATAAAATTGATATGAAAATAATATATTTTTTATTTATATTTTTAACAATGTTTAATTTACTTATCCCTTTATTATTATTTAAATCTTCTTGTAAATGTCTTTCATTTAAAGGAATTAATAATTCATCTTCAACTAAATTATTATTTAAATATTTTCGTTTACATTTTTCTAAATCTCTAATTATTTCGTCTACATCATTATATCTTAAGTGAATTCTTTTTTTATTAGATGCTACTAATCTTAAAATAATATTTTCTAAATCATTAATTAAAATAGGATCATATTTTTTTAATGTTGGAATATCATATTCAAGAGCTATTTTAATTGATTGTGGATTATCTTGATCTTCATATTCAAATGGTTTTTTACTTGTAAGTAATTCATAAAAAATTATACCTAATGAAAAAAAGTCAAATTGTTTTGTAATCAAATTACCATATTCTTCTTTTCTTTTATTTTTGAATTTTAGAATATCAGGGCTAATGTATGGTATTGTTCCATAAAATTCATTTTCATTTGTTAATATATCAAAATTATCATCAAGATTTGATTTATGTATAACTGATGATATACCAAAATCTATTAACTTAACTTTTGTTAAATCTTTTGATAATAAAATATTTTCAGGTTTTAAATCTCTATGGATTATTATTCTTTTATTTGAATGTAAATCTTTTATAGCTAATAAAATTTCTCCAAATATTCAAATAGCTTCTAATGGTTCAAGTCTAGATTTATCATTTAAATAACTAAGTAATGATTTTCCATCAATGTATTCCATTATAATAGCTATTGTATCTTCAGTTGGTTTACAATAATCATATAATTTTATTATATTTTTCTTAGTAGAAACTCTTCCAGTTGTTAATACTTCATCTAAAATCTTACTCCATTGATCATCAGATGTATTTTGTGTTTTTTTAACTATTTTAACAATAGCATATTCAGATTTCTTTTCTATATAATCTTTTGTATTACATTTAGTGTTTTTAGCTAAATATATATCTGAATCCATTCCACCTTCAGTAAGTTTTCTCATAATCTTATACTTACCTAAAAGTGTTTCATTAATCATATTATTTATATTCATTTGAATCCTTCAAATCAATATATTAATTTTAAATAAAATTGTTTGAAATTATTAAAATAATATATGAAATAAAACAAACAAAATAAAAATTAGAAATAGATATATTTAAATCTATTTCTAATTTAATTATTCAGCTACTTTAGCTTTTTTATTTTTACCTAAAACTACAAGTACAATACCAATAATCATAATTACTGCAAATACTGGTAATAAAACAGCACCAGCAATCATAGTTGAATTAGCAGAAATAACACTTTCAAGCATTTCTTTCATTTGATCTATATTTTCAAATCCTTCAGGAGCATTATTTCCTACCAAAGCTTTAAAAGCATCTCAATTATCTAATATTTTTTTAGATTCATCAACAAAATCAGAATACTTTGTTTCTTTTCTTAATTCTTTAGCAACTTTTTTATATTCTTTATTTAAATCTTCTATAGAAGTTTTCATTTCATCAGTAACATCTGATCCTGATAATTTAATTCTCATACCACCATAATTTGAAGAACCTACTCCAATATAAGTCGCCATTTTATAGTCTGCATCTGGAGCTTTTACTTCAATTTTATATTCTTTTAAACATCCAACTGGTAATAAAGCTGTACCTGCAATTGTACCTGCTGCACCTACTGTTGTTAGTGCAATTCCTAGAATTTTTTTAATTCCCATATTTATATAATTTTCCTTTCAATTTTATTTACAAGAAAATTATATATATATATATATATATTGCATACTTTTTATGCTTGTTTATATAAGAAATTACACAAAATAAAAACAAGGATTAAATCCTTGTTTAAGAAAAATGATTATTAAATAATAAATGATTTTAATCTAAATCAAATTTTTTCTAAAAGAATTGTACAATATGGTGCACTTAATAATTTTTCACCATTATACATAATTCCTAATTTACTTGATAATTCTTCTAATGTTAAATCATCATCAAATCCAATAATTTGTTTTGCTAATTTTAATGCATCTATTGATGAAATGTTTGAAGTATATCCATTATCTAATAATGTTTTTTCAATTAATGGGAACATAAAATTATCTCCATTAAATGTAAATATGATTCCGTCTTGAAAAATACTTGCAATCTTTTCTAAAGCACTTTCTTTTGAAATACCATCACTATTTATTTTTTTATTAGTTATTCTATATTTTCTAATAATATGAGCTGGTATTGGTCTCATTGTTCTAATGAAAAAGTTGTCTTTTGATATCATTTCATTGTTAATGTATGTTCTAGCAGCGAAATAAAGAATTTCTGAATTTAAACCTTCTTCAGTTGTTTTCATATCAAAAATAACAATTTTTCTATTTTTTAATACATCTTTTTTCATTTTATCTCCTAT
>CASEQO010000090.1 GCA_949290035.1 uncultured Mycoplasmataceae bacterium | reverse complement strand
GGATTAGGGTTATTTAAAAATATAAATAGTGATATCTTAACTAAATCTATAATGACAAACAAAAATATGACTGATTTATTAATAGAAACAATATCTGAATTTTTAAAAGAAAACAATTTAAATATAAATAATGATATTGAAAATATCTTTTTAATTAATGGACCAGGTTCATTTACAAGTGTAAAACTTGGAAGCGTATTTTCAAACTCATTCAAAATTATTAATAATAATAAAAATATATATGTATTAGATTCATGTACTATACAAAATAAAGACAATAATGTTATTTCAATAATTGATGCAAAAAGTAATTTATATTATTGTAAATTATTCATTAATAATTATGAATCTGAATTAAAGCTAATAAATCAAGATGAAATACACAAATATGCAAGTAAATATAATTTAAAATTGATCAATAATATTAATAACTATGATATTAATTCTTGCTTAAAACATAATTTTCATAAATTTAAAAAAGTAGAGATCGCAAAACCTAATTATGTCAAAAAAGCAATATAAAATAAATAAATATTATGGAAATATAAAACAAAAGCACTTAGATCAATTATTAGATATTGAAAAAAAAGAATTTAATTATTCAAAGTTTAATGAATTATCTTTTATAGATTATGCTAAAAATAAAGATTCATTTTATATTTTCATTGAAGATAAAGAAAATAATATCATAGGATATATGTTATATTACGATTTAAAGTATGAATATGAAATATATAGAATATATATATCTAACAAATATAGACACAATAAATTAGGATCTAAATTATTATCTTATATAAGTGATAAAAACATATTTTTAGAAGTTAGTTCTAAAAATCAAGCACAACTATTTTATGAAAAAAATAATTTTAAAAAAATTTCTATAAGATATAAATATTATAATGACAAATCAGATGCTATAATTTATAAAAAGGAAAAATAAAATATGTTTAATACAACATTTAGTATAGTTGTTTTTGTAATTGGTATAATTAGTAGTTTACTAACTATGACAGGATGATTTCCTCAAGCAATTAAAACTCTAAGAACAAAAGATACATCAGGGATATCTTTATCTTTCTATTCATTAGTATATATATCATCAATATTTTGAATAGCATATTCAATAATGGTTATAATTAATCCTGATAGCCCTGATTTATCTGTTAAATTATCATCAGGATTACCAGTACTAATAACTAATGTAGTTTCTATAACACTAAATACAATAATAACTTCTATTAAATTTATTAATATGATAAGAGCAAAAAAAGAAGGTATTTCTGAAAGAGAATATATATCAAATAAAATAAATAATAAGAATCAATCTAAATAAGATAATTCTTATTATTTATTTTTATCTTCTATTATTTGGTGGAATTCTATTTCTAGAACCATTTGTATTTCTCTGGTTTGGATTTTGTCTTTGATCCATATTAGATCTATTTCTATCATTGTAAATTGGAGTATTTATATTATTATTTCTTGTAGCAATTTGATTATGTTGATTATTATTTTGATTATGGTATTCAACCATATTATTTACACGAGACGTTTTTACTTGTAATTCAATTTTTTTTCTATTGTTTAATACTGCCATAGCTACAATAATAAGAATGATAATAATTAATAAAACTCCTCCACCAACACCTGCAACTATTCAAGTATTTCTTCAATTATTTTTAGTGAAAAAATCTTTTGTAGAATCTACATAAACTTCATTTTCAAGATTTGGATTACCAATACTAACTAATTCAGATACCATTATATTACTATTACCTATTATAGGGTCTTTTGATGCATGAAAATTATAATTTTCATCAAAATATACACCTAAAATTAATTTAAATTCTACATAACTATCAATACCATTAGTTTTTAATTTAATATCAGATATATTTAAGTAATTATTTAATATAGAAAGATAATCTATTCCTGTTTGTTCTTTAGAAGGTAAATATCAAATTATATAATCTTTACCACTTTCTGGTGTTTGCCCTGAAACTAAAGTATAGTCTTTTATATATGCATATAATGCATCTCTTATCTGGTCATTAGATGCATTTGCAATGTTTGAAATATATTTATTAAAATTTGAAACAGGTATTTTTTCTTGAAATTTTGTATAATTATTTACTTGACCAAATCCATATATATTTAAATTACATGAAAAAGGTTGACCACTTTGATTTTCAATATCATTACCATCTTCATTTTTATATTTTTTCAATGATATTTCATTTATTGTTATAGAACCGTCTTTATTATTAATATTTGAAATAGAAACATATGATATATCATATAGTGGATCAAAATTAGCTGGAATATTAACTAAACAATTATCCTTAATAAAATTAAATAACAATAATGAATTTGTATCGTTTTTTGTAATTTTAATTGGATTTCCATCTGTAATTTTTCCAGGATACATGATAGATGGTATCTTTTCTTGATTTATAAATACTGAAGTATTTTCTTTAATAACAGTTTCATTTGTTGTTGGCTTAAATCCAGTTAATGTAACTATTTGAGATAATGGAGTATTACCATTTTGACTAGTAACAACAATAATTTGTCCATTTTGATTGTAATATCTATTTAATGAAATTTTTAGTGATATTGTATCATTATTGCTATTTCTTTTTATGTCATTAACTAAAATATCTTCATTAGTTAATATAGGTAAATTACTTGCAAATAGTGAAACTAAATTTTCTTTTACATAACTATCTATTTCACTATCTGATATTTTATAAATACTTCTTTGTCCAATATTTGAATTAGAAACATCTACAGTTGTTTTAATATTAGTTTGCGAAATAATTTTAAAATCAATTAAATTAAATGAACCTTGAAATGTTTTAGATTTATATACAATATTTCCATTATCATCTGAATATCTTGGAAGAGTAATAGATGTTATTTGTAACATTCCTCTTAATGGTTGAGCAACTCCAAGAGCTAATTCAATATCATTTATTGAATATGAAATATTTTTTGGATTAATAATTAAATTATTTAAAACAAAACTTTTTAAATTTACATTATCATAAGTTATTTCTGATGAAGCTAATGAAGATAAAATTGAATCAGATTTAACTGATGTGTCAGTTGTTTTTATTGATGTTGCAAAATCTAATTGTTTAAAGCCTGTGATCTCTAATACTCATGTATTAGGCATATTATATACTAGTTCACCATTTTCTTCTTTATATCAATATTGAGCTGATATCTTATCAATTTTTATAGTTCCTTTTTTACTATCTCTAACAATACTTTCATTACTAAAAGATAATTGTAACTTTTCAGAACCATTAACTACAATTTCATTTTTATTTTCATTTACTCATTGTCTTAATTGATCATTTGTTATTGAATCTACACCAACATTTAAATATGGATCAGATATTTTAATACTTGTATTAAAAATAGAAGGTGATACTTTTTTAAATCCTGTAATTATTATTAATGTATCAAATGCTTTTGTACCATCATTTTTTATATTTCCATCTTGATCTTTATAATAATCAAGAACTATTTGATTAATTTGTAATTCACCTGTTAAATTATTAAAAGAGTCATATTTTATTTCTTTTATATTGTTACTATTAAATCCATCTGGTAAATTTGATAATGCATTTGAAGCAATAAAATTCTTTATTTTGTTTTGATAATCAAGTGGTGGTATATTCCCTTCTTTACAAAACTCTTGTGCAAGAACATCTCTAAACCCTTCAATTGATACACTTGGGTTTTTTATACTTGTTCCTAAATTATTTATTTTAAAACCTTTTAACAAAACTCTTCCAAAGACTTTATTTTGATCTCAAGTTTTAAGTTCACCTATTGACTTATCATAATATTTACTTAAGCCAATATTACATATAATTGTTCCTTCTGCATTAAAAGGATAAATATTTAAAACATTAATATCTGAATTTGATAAAGTACCTGGAAAATTAAGTATTATTTGATCTTTTTTTGAATAAATAAAATTTTTAACTTCATCTAATGTTACTGAAGTAGGTATTTTTGATGTTAAATTAGCATCATCAACTTCACATTCAGAAGCTACTTCTGTTGATAAAATCTTTTTAAAACCTTTTACTACAACAGGTTCTTCTGGTTCAATTCATTTTCATGATTCTTCTAAGCCCCCTGTTGAGTTTAATCAATTTTCAACTTTTACTTTTGATATGTATAATTCACCAGTTAAATTATTATATGAACTATATTCAATATCTAAAACTCCATCAGCTTTTAAACCTGATGGTTTATTTTGTAATATTGAATTGTAAATAAAATTCTTTCATACACTACTATAAAATAATTTTGATTGATCATTCGGGTATTTTTTTTTAGCTAAAAAAATATCTCCTGCAACTTGTTTATCTAATGTGTTAGGATCTTTTTCATCACCTTTTGTTATTATACCATTTGTTATATATGTTTCACTTATCCTAGTTTGGTTTAATTCTTTAATATTATTATTTAAATAGTTATCATTTTTATTATTTACACAAGAAAATATGATAACACTAGTTATCGGAATAAAAGAAAAAAAAGATATAAATTTAAATATTTTCTTCTTATTCATATATAAATATTATATATTTTAAAAATATAAAATTCTACTATACATAAAATATTTATATTTTCTATTAATTTATTAACTTAAAATATATTCATATAGATTTATGAAAGAAAATTTTAATATGAATATAGATATTTTAGTAATTGTTGCAATGAAAGAAGAATTAGATATTTTTGATAATAATTGAAAACATAATATTTTCAAAAATATTGAATATTATCAAGGTAAAATTTCTAATAAAAATATTATTGTTTGTTTTTCAAAAATTGGAAAAGCTAACGCTGCTTATTGTATTGGGACAATGATAAATGAATTTAATCCTAATTTAATCATTAACATTGGATCATCAGGTTCAATTAATAAAGATATTTTTATTGATGATATAGTTATTGGGGATAAATTTATATATTTAGATGTTGATGCAACAATTTTTAATTATAAATTAGGACAAGTTCCACAAGAAAAACATTTTTTTGAAACAAATAATGAATCATTAAACAAAATTTTTAATTCATTAAAAGATAATTATAAATTAAAAATAGGTACTATTGGAACATCTGATTCATTCTTAACAAAATCAAATTATAAAAAATACAAAAATATAATTAATGAACACCATATATTATGTGCAGATATGGAATCAACATCAATAGCTCAAATATGCGATAAACTAAATAAAAATTTACTTAGTATTAAATTAGTAGTTGATTCTATTTTTAATAAGAAATATAATTATAAAAAATGAGATAGTGACTTAGAAAATAAAAAACCAAGTATTGAAAAATTACTTCTAGAAATAATTAATATATTATAGGAAAAAACATGAAAAAAGAATTTAAGATATTAAATACTAAAAAAATTTTAAAAGGAAATGTTTTAACATTCACTAGAAATGAAATCAGATTACCAAACAATCAAAAAACTAATTGAGATCTAATTTTACATCCTGGTGCTTGTTGTATAGCATTATTAGATAAAAGTGATAATAAATATTTTATGGTAGAACAATATAGAATTGGTACAAATAAATATGAATTAGAATTTTGCGCAGGAAAAATAGATAACAATGAAGATCCTTTAAATACTATAATTAGAGAATCAGAAGAAGAATTAGGTTATAAAGCAAAAAATATTAAATATTTAGGAAAGATTCATCCTTCTTTTGCTTTCATAAACGAAGTTATTCATTTATATTATGGAGAAGTAGATAAAAAAATAAAACAAAATCTAGATAGTGATGAGTTTCTAACAATTACTAAAAAATCTTATGATGAAATTGATAATCTTATTAATAATGGAACTATTACAGATGCAAAAACTATTTGTTTATTTCATATGCTAAAAAAATAATAACTCAATTGAGTTATTATTTTAATTAATTTTATAAGTTTCTTCTACTGAACCATCCATTTTATAAATAATTACAGTAGCTTCAGAGTTTTTTGCTAATTCTTTTACTTTAACTTTAGCTTCTTCTTTTGTTTTTACAAATGCAGAAACTTTTGCTGCATTTCCTCTTTTCACTTCTCAACCAACTTTTTTACCTTTTTCTTCTCTCATAGTAAGATAATAAATGTTTGTTGGTTTTTTAGAAGAACTAGTTTCTTTTTTAGGGGTTTTCTTTTCTTCTTTTTTAGAAGTTTTATCTTCTTTTTTAGATTTTTTAAATAAAGCCATTTTTTCTTCCTTGTATTAAATAAATTACAATATGATTATACTTAATAATATTAATAAAAATAAAATATTATATAGTAATAAAAAATATGAAATCATATTTTTCATGATTTCATATTTTATTTTTTTAACTTATTTTATTTCAAATAATGGTGTACCTTTTTTAACATCTCCTTTTGCAAGAATTGTAATACTTCTTCCTTTTATAGAATCATTTAATATAAATATTGGTGTTATGTTTGATTTTGCATATTTTTTTAAATTAGCATTATTTACTTCAACAATTTTAGTAGCTGATGTTAATTTTTGATTATTTTTTACTAAGGGTTTAAATAAATTAATATCTTTACCATTTTCATTTTTTAAATTTATTGAATCAATACCAATATGCATTAATATTTGTGTTCCTTCTTTAGATTTAAAAGTATATGCATGACCAGTATTAAATACTAATTCCATTTCACCTGATTTTAGTATTGAAAAGAATTCTTTTGATTTTGGTATAATCCCTACACCTTCACCTACTATTCCATCACTAAATGTTTTATCAGGTATTTCTTCCATTGGAACTACTGTACAATCCACAGGTGCATATATAGTTAATTTTTCATGAGATTTTTCACTATTTAAATTAGATTCAACATGAACATTGTTAATATTTTTAAATAATTCATCTTTTAAAGAAGGATTGTTTTCAATCTCTTTTAAAATATCATTTATTTCATTTTTATATAAATCTGCTTTTGCACCATATATAGAATATGTTGCAGTTTTAGAAGGTCTTATAACTCCCATTGCACCTAAATCTCTAGTTAATCTTTCTTCATCAACTTTAGATTGATCATTAATACTAATTCTTAATTTAGTAATACATGCATCCACATTTCTAATATTTTCTACACCACCATATGCATCAATTATATTTAATGCAATATTTCTATTTTCATCACCTGCATTTCCTTTTTTATTTAAGAAATCACTTTTTGTAAATAATTTTGTATTGTTTCCTCTACCTGGAGTAGCAATATTAAATTTTTTAATTAAGAAATAGAATACAAAATAGTATATTGGAGCATATATTGCACCTAATATTAATGATCATCATGCATTAGAACCTCCAGGTATTTGAATACCTCCATAAATTACTCAGTCAATTGTACCACCACTAAATGTCATACCAATATGAGGAGCAGTACTTGGAAACATTAGTCCAAATCAATTCATAAATCCAAATGATAATGCACATAATGATGCATGAACTCCTCAGAATAATCATGGAGCTAAAAATAAGAATGTAAATTCTATTGGTTCAGTAATACCTGTTAAAAATGATGTTAAACCAGCTGATATTGTAATAGATGCTGCCATTTTTCTATTTTCTTTTGGCGCAGCCATCACCATAGCCAATGATGCAGCAGGTAACCCAAACATCATAAATGGATATTTACCTTGCATATATTGTCCTACATTTACACCTATAGATGCTTTTTCTTTTCCTGCAGTTATAGCACTACCTAAAGAATTTCATACTTCATTATAAACAGATGATGTAAAATCACTAAATTGAATAATAGCTTTTGTACCATCTGCTAATATAGCTTCTCTACCAACTAATGTATTTAAAAATGCAAATACATTTTGATCACCTTGAATTGAATTAACTCCTGCTTCTAAAGTGATACCATTAGCATTAATATATTCTAATCATGTAATATTTCCTTGTAAAGTTTGTCCACTAACAATTGCTAAACCATTTAAGTCTAGTGTTCCTCCAGCAGCTGAATATCATAATGGAGAATAAAATGCATGGTGTACTCCAAATGGAACTAATGCTCTTTCAATATATCCAAATATGAAAGAGTTAAATCCATACATATAACCCCCACCTAAACCTTCTCCTATTATGTAAAATAGGATTCCAAATAATGGTCATAATATTAAGAATAATATTGTTATAGGGAATAAAGTTAAGAATGTAATTATAGGAATAAATCTTATTCCTGAGAAAAATCCAATAATTGAAGGTAATTGTATATTTTTAAATTTATTATATAAAAATGCAACAATAAATCCTACAAGAAAACCACCAAACACAGATGATGATAATTGGTTTATACCAAGTACACTACCAACTAAATACTTAGGTAACCCAAAACCTTGAGAATATTTACCTAAACTTCCATCAGTGTAAAACATTAGATTATAACCTAATACATTGTCATCAACACCTTTTACTGGTGTTAATAAAGCTGCTTGCAAAGCACTAAAGACTAAAAATCCTACTAATGCTGATAACGCTGCAGGTCCTGAATCTTTTGTAAAAGCGATTGCAATAGCAATTGCAAATAATACTGGTAATGCTCCAAAAATAACATCACCAGGTAATTTTAAGAAATTACCAAATATAGTTAATGCTTCATTTGTTCCTGCATTAGTTACAATAGCTGCACCAATACCTAAAAATAAACCTGCTATTGGTAACATTGCTATAGGCAACATTAATCCTTTTGAAAGTGTTGCAATAAATTCTTTACCAGATCCTTTTTTACTAGAATCTTTTTTCTTAAATCCACCAAACACTTTTTGAGTCATATTTTTTATATTGACTTGAAAACTATTCATTTATATTTTATCTCCTTTCTTAAGTATATTGTGGTATATATAATATATGATAAATTTAATTAACGCTAATATTGGTAATCTTGAATTAAATATTGAACCACATTGAGGTTATTACATTGGTGGATCAATATGTATTATCTTATTTTTAATTTCATTATTTTTTACATATAAATCTTACAAAAATGACTATTATATAGAAGAATCATATGGAAAATTTCATTG
>CASEQO010000089.1 GCA_949290035.1 uncultured Mycoplasmataceae bacterium | reverse complement strand
GTAAGATGCTAGAAAAATCTAGACTATTATAATTATTAAAAATATGATTAGTAATTTAAAAATATATTTAGATTTAATCTAAATATATTTTTTTAATTCAAAATTATTTTTTATAAGTGAGTGATATTTAAAAGTAGCTAATAATCTATAATAAAATGGAATTGATAATAATTCAAATTTTCTATTAATAATTAATTTACTATCATTTTTATTTTCTATTTTATATTTACTAATTTTAAATAATGATAGTTCTTGTGTATTATTATTTATAGAATTATTAAATGATTCATAATTAACATCAAATTCAGAATAAATACTATTTGTATAATATCCATACATTCTTTTTTGATATCTCATATTATTAGCATTTTTAATAATAATAGATATTAATTCTAATTTATCATTAAATTTAACTAATTTATTATCTTCAATGATTAATTCTTTATTAAAAAACATATTATATAATTCAATATTTGATGAACACATTTGTTGTTTATTAGAAATTCTTTTTTTATAAATGTAATTAAATACTTTTTTCTTAAGTGTCATTTTGTTATTATTTTTAATTATTTTATATTGACCAATATAAATATCATATGTATTTAATGTTTCATTTACATGATTTAATGATTCATAATTTAAAAATGAGCCTGATTCAATAAATGTAATATATTGATTCTCTAAATATTTTTTAGTATTTATATCATTTAATATATTTTTAATATTAAAATTTTTAACATTTAAATATTTTCAATTATGATTACTTATCATTTCTAAACAATCATTTTCTATATTTTTTTCAACTATTGTTGACACTATTATAACATTAATTAATTTTTGATCATATAAATTTTTAGAAATTGATGTTAATGTTTTTAACAAGTTATCATTAGTTTTGTTATGCAACAAAATAATATCAAATGATTTATCTATAGAATTAATAGAAACTTTTTTATTTCTAATATAGAATTTATATCACTCTTGTACTATATAAACAATAAATGTTACAACTCCTAATATTGTAGTTATATAAAAAGTAAACGCTCTTCAAATAAACACTGAATTATTTGTAATCATCTTTAATTCTTCTTGATTACCAATAAAATGATTATTATTAGAAAATTGAACTAATACTGCAATTGTAGCTTGAATAGTTCCTTCAGCTCCTGGAATAGGTATAAAGTTATTAGCAGTTACTGCAACATTTGCATAATTAAATAAATCTCAAGCATTAAATCTAAAATCTTTATCTATTAATTCAAAAGAAAAAATTAAAGAGCAATAATAAAATACATTTCATAATAAACTACCACAAGCTAAAATAGCAACAAATTTTCAATCTTTTAGTTCTTGCATAAAAACTTTTCTAAATGCAGCTTGTTCTATATATTCATTTCTAATTTCTTCTTTAGATTTAACATTTTTCATTTTAAATGACTTTTTAGATCAATTAATTATTAAACCTATTCAATAATGAAAAGTTTTAAATGTACTCATTAAAAATCAAAATATAGCACCTAGTAAATCAAATACCAAACCAACAAACACTGTTCAAAATACTGCAACTCATTCATAATTAATACTGTTACTTGCATAAGTAGATGCAATATAGAAAAAAGATGGTCAAGTAATTAGAACTTGCATAAACGGATTTATAACAGTGAATGATGCAACTAAAGCTGTAGCTTCTTTTGCTGTTAGTCCTCTTTTTGTTAATCAATAAATAATATATGGTTCAGACCCCATTGAAAATGGAGTAATTGATGCAATAAAGAAAGTTATAAAGCAAAAAATTGTTCAATTATATCATTCTACTCTAATAAGTTTCTTCTTTAATTTATAAAGATAAGGAATAATTCTTAAAAAACAATTATAAGCAGGGAATAATATTAATAAAAATATTCATAAAAAAAATAGATTATTTTCCTGATAAGAATTAGACAATGAAGAAGTTATTTCGTTAAATTCTATATTTATAAAAAATTTATAGATTAAAACTATAAACGCTGCAAGAACTAAAAACGAAACACTATAAATAATTATTTTCTTTTTAGAAAAAAAAGTTGAATTATTTTTATTATTTTGTACATTTTCCATAAGTAAAATTATTATAATATATCTAATTGATAAAACAATTAATTTTAGGAAAATATATGAATAATTTTAATCCTAGTGTAGATATACTTATAGCTTGTTATAACGGAGAAAAATACATTAATAGATGTTTAAATTCAGTATTAAATCAAACATATAAAAATATATCTATAATCATAGTAAATGATGGATCTACTGATAATTCAAAAAAAATAATAAAAGAATATTCTAAAAATAATAAAAATATAAAATTAATAAATCAAGAAAATAAAGGATTAGCAAAAACTAGAAACATTTTATTAGATAATGCAAAAAGCAATTATATCTATTTTTTAGATGTAGATGATTTTATAGATAATAATTGTATAGAAAATATGATTAATGCATTAGATGGGTATAATGATGCAGTTGTGGCACCAGCAAAAATTATAAATAAAAATAAAATAAAGGAATTCTATATAACAAATAAAATTAAAGATAAATATAATATAGAAAAATATTTAATTAGTAATACAATTTTTGCATGAAATATTTTAATTAGAAGAGAATTATTTAATAATATTAAATTTTATGATGAATATTCATTTTTTGAAGATTGCGGTATTATGACCTATTTATTATACAAATATAATAATGTAAAAATAATAGATAAAGCTAATTACAATTACATTATATATAAAGATTCATTATCACATTCTTCTAAAATGAGGTATAAAAGAATATATTCATCTTTAATGCAATTGAATAATTTATATAATTTAATTAAACAAGAAAATTTTAAAAAACTCCCTAAGTGTTTAAATGATCAATTAGCTTTTTATCATTGCGTAGTATTCACATATATTCAATTTCAATCTGATATTACAAAACAAGAAAAAAAATCTTTAAAAAAACAATTAAAAAATCTAGAAAAGAATAATTGAAAATTACACTTTCCTAGAAGATATTGAAAATTTTGATATTTTTTTCTTTATAGATTATTTGGTTATTAATTCTTTAATTTTTATATATGGTAATAAATATATAAAATAATGTTTAATACATCACCTTATCAATGTTCAAAATCAAGATTTATATTTTCCTTTTCTAAAATTATTTGCATTTTTATGGAAATATGTATGAGCTCCTGATTTTTCAGGTTTATCTCATTCTATTTCTTTATTTTTTCCTCAAGATCCAAAACCATTATATTTAATTATAGATATGTTAGAAAAAGGATCTATATCTCTTGCATCTAAATAAAAATTATTTTTGTTTAATTCTAACTTAGATCCAAATTCTCTATATATGAACATTGACAAAATAAGTGGTCCTGTTAATATACTTGAAATATTTGGAAAAATTTTATAAAAATTTAATATTTTCTTAAAAAATTTTTGATTGTTTGAATACATAAAGCCATTTCAAATTATATGTCCATTTTCTTTTACAAAAACAGATGCATTTTTTCATATTGCATTCATATTTTTTATTAGATTAATAATTTCATAAAATCTTTCATTATCCATAATTGTATTTGCATCTATATAGATCCCTTCACATTCAGATAATTTTCATATTCTATATAAATCACTACAAAAACTATATTTTTTCTTGTTATACATATTAAAATAAAACTTATAATTTTTCATTAAAAAATTATGCTCTTCAAGGCTTGGACCAATATT
>CASEQO010000088.1 GCA_949290035.1 uncultured Mycoplasmataceae bacterium | reverse complement strand
TTATAGCTCCTTATAAATATACCTATATATTATAATATATTTTATTTTTATATAGAAAATTATGTATACTATATTTAGTACCAAACTTATCAAAACAAAAATTAAAGTTGGAAATAATACAACTGCTATACGTTTTTGGTCGGTACTAAATTTATGTAAACTTTTAAAAATAACCATTTTGCAACTTTTGCAATTTGGTTATTTTTTTACATTAATTCAGCATTTTGCTCATTATTTAAATAATCATATTCTATTAAATATAATTCAATATCATCAATTGACTCATAATTATTCTCATTATTATTTACAAAATATAAGAAATTATAATGTTGAAAATATTTTGCTACTAATTCGTATTTTAAATAATCAACATCATTAAAAATGATTAATATTTTTTTATCATATGTTTTTAATATATCTAAAATATTAGAAATATTATTTTCATCAACAAAATCATCTTTAACATCTATATAGTTTATTAAGTCACATTTTGATAAATCATACTCTATAACATCATTTATGTCAGATGATATTTCGTTTAGTTGTCTTGAAATGAATTCTTCAATCATATTATTATTTTTTATACAATTCTTATTTTTTAAATATGAGTGTATATTTCCATTTGTTCTTGAACTTAATATATCTGATACTTTTGTGAATGAAGATATTATTACGACATCACTTTGTTTTAAATAATTATCATTAATTTTTATATAGGTCTCATATCTATCTTTATATATTAAATCTTTAATAGCTTTATTAGTGTTTGATGTTTTAATGATCTTTATACCTGAATATTCAAATGAATGAAATTTATTTTCTTTTATAAATGAAATTTTTTCATCAAAGATATTTGAATATAGTATTTTACTATCTTCTTCATTATTTATCTTTTTATTAAAAAATTTATAATTTATTTTATTAATTGCCATCTATTAATTTATACCTTTCGTCATCATTTATTAATTCATTCTCTGAAATATTTCCACTTAATATAATTCCAGACTCGTATTGCATTTCTGTGAAAATAAATATTCTAATATTTCCTCTAGGTGGAACAAACTTTCTTAATTTTTCAACATGAGCATTTGATAAAGTCTTTGATTGAATAACTCTAACGTAAATAGATTCTTGAATTTGAGTGTAACCAAGCTTTATAATGTTTTTTCTGAAATCAGAATAATATCTTTTATCTTCGTTTGTTACACTTGGTAAATCATAAATTAACATAACTCTCATAATATTAAATTTGCTCTTTCAATTCTGTTTCATTTATTGACTCAATTTCATAATCATATTCTATTATGTTTTCTCTATAATCACCTTTTATAATCCAATCAATAACTTTATCAATAGAATTATTTATAAATTCATATTTACCATTTATTTTTATCTTATAGTTAGATATGTAATCTAACAAACAAGATTTTATATCTCTTGTTAAAGTCATTTTTTTATCTAATTTATTTTTGTAATATATTTGAGAAGCAAATAAATCTATTGCTATTCTAAATATTTCTACCACATCATATGCAAGTGGAATATCACTATAAATACTTCCGTGATAAAAAGAAATCTGACAATTTAATCCTTTTTTAGTTAATGATCTTGCAACCATATTAGTTAAAATTACATATCCATAATCTAAAATAGAATTTATTATATTATCTATATTTCTATTGAAATTATTTCCATATAATTGTTTAAAAAAGAAATTAGATATATTAGCTTCTAGCATAGAATTATCATTTTCTTTCAATTTAAATCTTTGTTCACTACAATCTATTCCATAATTTTCTAGCAAATCTAGTTGATTATTATTTTTAATCCCTAATATTCAATTCCAACAATCATCTTTAAAATCTCTATTTCATGATAATTGCTTTTCAAAATTAACATAACTTTGCTTTTGTACCTTATAACCTAATATATAAGAAAAAGGTATCTTTTTCATATTACACAATATAATGCAAACACCAAAGCTTACTAGTTCGTTTATAGCATTTACAGATAACATTAATCTTGTATCTGAAATTATTAAAACATCAATATCAGATATAGGTATAGTTATCTTTTTATCTTTAAATATTATTAAATTAGATTGAAAAGTTTTTAATATACACTTATCATCTATTTCAATTATTTTTCATCCCATAATTATCCTTTATTAAATTTATATAATAATTATGTGATACAATAATTTTGTTAGTTAATAAACTAACAAGTTTACATAAATTTAGTTATCGACTAAAAATAAGGGCTAGTCCCGTAGTTGTGCACGAAAATCATATAACTATGATTATTCCGTGCATTTTTATTTTCACAAAATTAAAAAATAACCAAATCGAAAAATACGAAATGGTTATTTTTAAGTTTACATAAATTTAGTACCGACCAAAAACAAGTAATTATAAGAGGGTGATATACCCAGATTTTTGTTTTGGTAAGTTTGGTACTAAATATAGTATACATTACTATGACATTAAATATTCAAAAATTAATTTTTCATGAATAATTTCTGAAGTTGAAAGACTACTATACGGTTTAGTTACTTCCTTATAATTATTATTTGATACACATTTTACATAAATATAATTATTTGATGTGTTGAAATTTGATATCCTTCAAATTTCATTATTAATTTTAAATCATTTATCATAATCTATTATTTTAATTACTTTTGGATTTAATTCTCCACTAGGAATATCTATAATATTATTTAATTCATCTATTTTAAAAAAATCTCTTTTTCTATTTTTCTTTTTATCATCATATTCAACAATACATAAACATTTTGTACAATACCCCGTATCAATTTTATTGTTAGAATATTTGATTCTTAAATTTTTATCAAAAATAAATTTTGAATTTCAGACATTAATATTATTTTTATTAGTCAAAATACTTTCTTTATAATCTCTTGCTGGAGTAATTTTAGCGCTATCTACATATTTTATAAATTTAACTAAAATATAATCATTGTTATTTATAAATAATGGAACATAATTATTTAATATATTTTTAATATCAAATGTGTTGATGTCATTTTTACATTTAGATTTTTCTAAAATATCTATGTTACTTAAATAATAATCTTTTATTCTTAAAAAAATAGATTCTTTGTTTTCGGTTTTTACACCTTGTTTAGTTTTCTTTCACTCAATATTTTCGAAAAGATCATTATCAACTAATGTTTTATACAAATAAAAAATAATTTCATAATTTGTAATTATATTGCTTTCTAAACAATACTTTTTTATATCTTCATCGCTAGCATTATTACCGAATTTTATATGAATATTTACAAAAAATTTATTAATTCTTTCATCATATAAATCTATTTTTCAAATTTTATGTTTTTCATTTGTTTTTTCAAGAAGAACATATGATGATGGTAACTCATCAAAGAAAATTTTTCTAGATTTGATATTCTTTAAATTTTCAAATTGTTTTTCAATAGGTTGTTTAAAATAATTTTTATAAAAAAGTGAAACATATTTACAAGAATAAATACATTCATTTTTTTCTATCTCTTTTAATATCTTTTCTTTTAATAATTTAAAAATGTTTTCTAAATCTGATTTTTTAGGGGGATTAAATCTATTGTTAAAATTAGATTGATATTCTTTTGTATAAAAATATTTGTTTTTTATTTTTGAATATAAGTTATTTATTATATCTAAAGATGAATATATTGAACATATAGTTGCATCTATACTATGGTGAGATTTATCTATTTCTCTATCTTTTTCTACTTCTAATATATTTCTTAATAATTGAGATCTATAACCTGATACTGTTCTAATATCACAATTTTTTATTTGATTTAACCTTCTATCTTTTTTATAAATAAAACCTTCTTCATCATTTAAATTAATGATGAAATAAGACAAAGCGTCTTTTAATTTTCTAATTGCATATGTTGTTTCACACAAATTCGAATTAATAAATCCTTGATTAAATTCATCACCTTTTTTCATAGTTAGATAACTATATTTTTTCTTTTTTATTTCAGAATATATATTTTTGTCTTTAGATGATAAATATCATTCATTTCACATCTCTTTCATTTTTTCAAATTGTTCATTAGAAAGAAATGAAATTGGAGTCATATTTGTTTTTGATGAATTTTCAGATGTTATTACTAAATTTTCAATATTTGAATTAAATGAAATAGATTCAGGTATTATATGATCAATTTGAAGATTCTCAAAATTATTTTTATTCAAAAAATTTGTTAATGTTTTTCCTGAATATGCATCCAAATAATTTTGTTCCATTAAAAGAATCATCCTTTTTGTATTTTCTTTTGTTTCTCTAATATCATATTCTTTTAATTTCTCTAAAGCAATTTTATTTTGTTTTTCATTTCATCTTTGATAATCAGAAATTTCTTTTTTCTTTTCTTTTGATAATAATGTATTATTAAAATCATTTGAATCCCATGTTGATTCAAGAATAATAGATTTTAAAATATATTCTTTATTTACAAAAATATATTCCCTTAGTATTTTGTTAATTATTTTAATAGTTTCTGTAATTGAATTTTTCGCATTAGGAGAAATGAAGTCTTGTTTTTCAAAAATTTTTGGACTAATAAATATTGATCGATTAGATATATTATATGTATATCTATCACCTTCTTTTATTTCTTTAGTAAAATGAACACCAAATGAATCTATTTCAACTTCTTTATCATTTGATGTTTCTTCTACAAAGTAATTTAAATATTCTTTG
>CASEQO010000087.1 GCA_949290035.1 uncultured Mycoplasmataceae bacterium | reverse complement strand
CAATTCTTTGGTTACTACAATCTAAAAAAAGATTCATATTTTTCCTTATTTATTTTTACTAATATATTCACTAAATTCATTAGGTAGTTCAGTAGCAAATTCAACATATTTTTTTGTAATAGGATGCGTAAATCCAATTTTATATGCATGAAGATATTGATGATAATTAGAAAATATTTTTTCATTTCCATATAATGGATCGTTAAGAATAGGACATTTAATATATTTTGCATGAACTCTTATTTGATGTGTTCTTCCAGTTTCTAATCTATATTTAATTATTGAAAAATTATCATATTCATCAATTACTTCCATATATGTAATAGCATTTTTGGCATCAAATGAATTACTTGTTTCCATATATAATCTATCTTTTTTACTTCTAATAATTGGTACATCTATTTTTATTTTTTTAGATGGCAATTTATTTTTTATAATTCCTATATATTCTCTTTTTATTTTATTTTCTTTTATATCTTTTTGAAGTTGTTCTTGAATTTCATAATTTTTTGCTATTAATATTAATCCTGTTGTATTTTTGTCTAATCTATGACATATACCTCATCTATAATCATCATTATTAAATTTTATATTTTTAGATATAAAATAATGTTTTATATATGATGCTAATGTTTCTTCTTCATTAAAAGATGTTGGATGAACTAATAAATCATTAGGTTTATTAACTATCATTAAATATTCATCTTCATATCTTATATCTAAATCGTGATTAATAGCTTTTAAAATTTCATTATTTTTTTTGTCATCATTTTCTATAATTTTAATTTCGTCATCGTTAAATAATATGTATCCTGATTTAACAAATTTATCATTAACAGAAATTAATTTATCTTTTATCATTGTATTAATTTTTGATCTAGATATATTTAATTCATTAGCAAGAAAAATATCTAATCTTTTTTTGTCATTATCATTATTATTCTTGTATATTATTGATTTTGTCATTTTCTAGTGTTTCCTTTTTATTATCTATAAAGAATTTTACAATTATGTAAATAAACAATGATATATATGAAAGAGTTATGAAAACATCATTGATATTAAAAATAGCACTATTACTAATAAATTTAAAATAAAAGTAATCTACTACTGCATTTTTAATAACTCCATAATACGGGCTAATATCATCTACTATTCTATCAATTAAATTACATAGTCCTGATAAAAAAGATATTAATAGTATTGTACTTGCAATTTTATCTTTAATAAATATTCACAACAATAAAGTTATTATTACTGACATAGATTGGACAACATATGCAGAAGCTGTTGAACTATTAAATCAACTAAAAGCAACACCATAATTATAAACAACTTTTATACTTATAAATTCCCCCATAAAATCTTTTTGTTGAGGATTAGAAGTTATAAAGTGATTTCTCAATACAAAAGATATAGTACATATTATGCTAGCAGATATTAATAAGGCAATTAATTTAAAAAATAAATTTTTTCATGCAAAATTTTGCTTCAAATAATTAATAATATTATTTTTCATCATTACCTCATTTATCTTCTATTATTTTTATTATTTTATTAGTTAGTCATGTTGGTGTAGATGTTCCTGAAGATATTGCTACATGCTTTTTATTTAAAAATCATGAATCGTTTAAACAATTTTCATTTTCTATTAAGTATGATTCTACATTGTTTTTTAGAGCTATTTCTACTAATTTGTTACTATTATTACTTTTTTTGTCTCCAACAACGATTAACAAGTCTATTGATTTATCCATTGTATCAATTGCTTTTTGTCTATCAAAAGTAGCATTACATATTTCATTTTCAAATTTAACTAGATTAATTTTGTGTTTTAAATATTTATGTATCTCATAAAAATCATAAATAGATATAGTTGTTTGATTAGTTACTAAATATTTTTTAGATTGATTTATTTTTATTTTTTTTGCATCTTCAATATTTTCTATAAAAATTATTCTATCATCTATAGATAGCATAGCTTTTGTTTCGGGATGATTATTTTTTCCAATAAAAATTATTTCATAACCTTCATTAATTTTTTGCTTTATTATTTCTTTTGTTTTATCAACATAAATACAAGTTGCATCATAATATTCAAAACCTTTTTGTGATGCTAAGTCTAGTGCTTTTTGTTCAGAACCATGAGCGCTAAAAATTAATATAGTATTATTTGATGGTTTTAATTTTTTTATTATTTCATATCTTGATTTATAACTATCATCAATTGTTTTAATACCAATTGATTCAAGATCTTTGATCATTTCTTTGTTATGAACTAATCAACCAATCATATAAATATCTTTATTAGGATTTTCTTGTCTTATTTTTTTAGACATTGCTCACGCATCAATGACACCTTTACAAAATCCTCTTGGAGTTATTTTTGTTATTTTCATTATAAATATTTAATAACCTCTTCAAAATTATTTTCTTTTATTTTACTTTTCTCTATATTTAGAATAGCATAACTAGGAATATTTAATTTATTTCTAGGTCTTGTTAAAGAACCTGGATTTAATATGTATGTATTATTAATTTTTATAAATCTTTCTAAATGAGAATGACCATATATTATAAGATTAATATTTTTATCTAAACTATATTTATATAGTTCTTGTTCTCATTTATCAATATCAAAAAAAGAAAACATATGACCATGAGTTAGCATTATATAAATATTTTCTATATTAAAAATATTTATATCTTTACCTATATAGTCATTATTTCCTGCAACGTAATAGTTAGCATATTTATTTATTTGGTCTTCATTATTTAAACAATGATCACCAGCATGTATTACAAAATCTGGATTTTCTTTTTTTATTATTTTATCCATTGTTTTTGTATCACCATGTGTATCAGAAACAATTAATAATTTCATATATGTGTCCTAAATAAGAAATTTTGATGTAAATAAATTTTTGTGTATAATTTAATTGTATTGGCCAATAAGGCACAGGGGTTTGATCTGCGGGATCAAACTTTTTATTTGTTTTTCTTATTTTTATTACATTCGATATGAACCACTTGCAAATTATCAATAGAATTTTTTCCACCTTTACTTATTAGTATAATATGATCAATATTTCAAGCATATCTACTATTTATCTGAGAAATGACACTTTGATGAGATCCATATAAAATTTTTTTTGGCAAATATCACATAATCTATGATTATTTGGATGACAATCTTTATTTTGCAATTACATTTTTTTGATTTCTCTCAAACATTTTGAATTTTACTTGAGTATTTATTTTTTGACATAATATTTCCTTATTTATATTTTATATTTTTTTAAATATAGAATATAAAATTATTATTTTAAATTAAATGATTTTATTGTATTTTAATATAACTTATCTAATAAACATCTTCATAATATAAACAAAGTATATAAATCTTACTTAAATATCATAGAATAATATAGATATATGAAAAAATAATTTAAAGATATTTCAGAGCAGATTGAACATTTAAAACAAAAAGGTCTTCATATTGAAAAAAGAATAGATTTAAAATCTCATTTATTTAATTTTAATTATCAATATTGTATCAATCATTATAAAGAATTTCTTATTGATAAAGAAACTGGATTATACAAAAAATATTTAAAAAGGATTTTATAAATTTATTTAAATTTAATAATGATTTATCTATTTTGTTAATTGAATTTATATTCAATATAGAAAAAAGATTATGTAGTTCCATTTCTCATGTTTTTTCAAAAAAATCTATAGAATCATATAATATAAAACTAATGAAATATGGAAGATTATTAAAAATATCAAATAAAGATTTTTGTTTTTTGTTTCCATCATTAAAAAACAATTCTAAAGAAATAAAAAGCTTTAAGGGATTGTTAATAAAGTACATAATAAGAGATAAAAGTCTACTTAAAAGATACGGAATAAAATTAAATAATAATGAATCTTATCTTAAAGATAAAATTAAAGATATTCCTATATGAGAGATTTCTAATTATTGAACTTTTGAAATAATAATAAAAATTTTGAAGCTCACAAGAAAAGAAATAAGAGATAGTATAATTAAGTATTATTTAAATAATGATGCAAAAAATATAGACAAATATATTTTAAGTAATTTTACAAGTACTTTAGAAATATTAAAAATGATAAGAAATAAAATTTGCCATAATAATGAAATTATTAATATAAATTTTTCTAAGAACTCAGATAATTTTCACAATTTTATGAAATTAATGTCTAAAAACTATTTATTTAAAAATAATAACGAAAAAATTAATATAAAGCATATATGTGAATATATTAATGTAATGTGATTTAAAAAAAATAATTTTGAAAAAAATATGAAGAATTTATTCAAAAAATACGAAAAATTATTTAGTAGCAAAAATCTTTGAAGTTCAATAAAATTAAAGATGGGTTTTCCAAATTAATTATGATAATTTATTTTGTTTGTTATAATAATAAAGCATATATTAATTAATAATGTTAGTTAATATATGTAGCATGTGGAAAAATATTATAGTTATTAATATTTGCTAAACCACGTAAAGAACATATTTATAAGGAGATGTTGCTTGTGGCTATAAAAGACGCTAACATTGTAAGAATTGCCAAAATTGAATTAATTGGTGGGCAAGCTAAACCTGGTCCAGCATTGGCTTCAATTGGTATAAACATGGCAGAATTTACAAAACAATTTAATGATAAAACTAAAGATCAAAATGGTGAAATTATACCATGTGTAATTTATGCATATAAAGATAAATCATTTAAATTCTTTACTAAAACTACACCAACAGCTATAATGCTTAAAAAAGCAGCTAAAATTGAATCTGGTGCTAAAAACCCTTTAACTGAAACAGTAGCTACTATTTCAAAAGAACAAGCATTAGAAATAGCAAAATATAAAATGCAAGACATGAATGCATATGATGAAGAAATGGCTTTAAGACTAGTTGCAGGAACTGCAAAACAAATGGGAATTAAAATAGAAGGTGTTGATTTATCACCTATTAAAAATGGTAATAAGGCTTAATTATGAGTAAAAATAAAAAAACAATAGATTTTGATAAATCAAAATTATATTCAATAAGTGAAGCTGTAGATTTAGCTATTAAAAATTCTCACACAAAATTTGTTTCTTCAATTGATATTGCTATTAAATTAAATTTAGATACTACAAAAGCTGAACAACAATTAAGAGGGACAATCGCTTTACCTCATTACTTTGGTAAAACAAACAAAATTTTAGTTATTGATTCAGGTTTAACGCAAAAAGATGCTGCTAAATTAGGTGTAGATTTTGCAGGGGCTGAAGATAAAATTCAAGAAATATCAAGTGGATGAGTTGATTTTGATTTAATTATTACAACTCCAAAAATGATGCCTGCATTAAGTAAGTTAGGTAAAGTATTAGGTCCAAAAGGATTAATGCCTAATCCTAAAAATGGGAATGTTACTACAGATTTAGAAAAAACTATTTCTGAATTTAAAAAAGGTTTATCTCAATATAGAACAGACACATATGGAAATATTCATATGTTAGTTGGAAAAACTAATTCTGATCCTAAAAAAGTTGCTGAAAATATTGAATTTATAATTAACTTTATTAAATCAAAAAGACCATCAACTGTTAAAGGTGTTTTTGTTCAAAACATTTCAATATCATCAACAATGGGACCTGGTATTAAAGTAATCATCCCTCAATAGTTTTATTAGTTAAAATATTATATCTTAATGTGTAAGATATAGTATTTTTTATATTCAAAATTATTTTAAGTTTTTAAAACTATAAATATTTTTTGTATTAAATTATATTAATATTTTTGAAAGGGGTAATATGAAATTTGGTTTAAAACAAATTTTTTCAAGGTTAACTAAAATTGAAGTTATATGACTTGTCATATGTGCAATTTTAATGTTAATTTCTGTTGTAGGTGATTTATTACAACCTTATTTATATCAAATTGTAAATAATACTGTATTAAATCCTGGACAAGATGATTTGTCAAGAATTATGTTACAACACGGAATATCAAATCCTTTTGATCCAAGTGTAATAATTTATTATCTAAAAGATCAATTTTCAGTATTTGGAATGTGAATAGGGATAATGACTGCGGTTTCAATTGGTGGAATAATTTTTAATATTGCTTCTATTATTATTTCTATAAAAATATCAATTAATTTAATGACAAGGATTAGAATAGAAGTATATTCAAATTCTATGTATTTATCATTACAAGATATTGATAAATTTTCTACATCGTCTTTATTAACAAGAGTTAATTCAGATGCATATCAAGTACAAAATTTATTAATAATGATTTTTAATATTTTATTAAAAATGCCATTCTACTTAATTGGTGGTGTTGCTATGTCTATATGACAATCTATTGATCTTTCTAATAAAGTTGATGGAGGTGCAAATTTAGCATATAGTTATTTAGCTATTCCTTTAATGGTTATTATAGCTATGGTTTTAACAGCTAAATCAAAACCATTCCAATTAAAATCAAGACAATATTTTGATTCAAATAATAAAATAATGATAGAAAATCTACACGGTACAAGAGTAGTAAAAGCATTTAATTTAGAACAAACTCAAATGAATAGATTTAATGAAACTAATGAAGGGTATAAAAAATATAATATAAAAGGTGAAACTATTGTTAGTATGGTTATGCCTTCTATGATGTGACTTGTGAATTTAGCTTTAGATATAACCATTATTATTGGTGGTTATTCAGCTAGCAAAGTTGGTGATCAAAGTATAGTTGATAGATTCTTAGAATTAAGTAATGGTGTACCAATGGATAATTGATCACCAGAATGTATAGCATTAGGTATGCAAATAAAAGAATGAAATGCTCAAGTTACTGATACTATAACAATAGTAACAACATTCTCTCAATATTTCATGCTTATTGTTTTAGGGTTTGTTCTTTCATCAATGGTAATGTTCTTTTATGCAAAAGGAAAAGTTTGTGCTACAAGAATTAGTGAAGTGTTAGAAGCAAAATCAACTATTATTTCAAAAGAAAATGCACAAAAAATAGAAGATAATTCAATTGAGTTTAAGAATGTTACTTTTAGATATAATAACGATTCTAAATTACCTATTTTAGAAAATATTTCTTTTAAGATAAAGCAAGGTGAGTCTCTTGGTATTATAGGACAAACTGGTTCTGGAAAATCAACATTAGTAAATTTAATTCCTAGACTTTATGATACTCAAGAAGGAGAAGTTAAAATTTCTAACATTAATGTTAAAGATTTAGATCTTAATAGTATTAAAGAAAATGTTTCATTTGCTTTTCAAGAAAAAGTTTTATTTAAAGGAACAATTAGATCTAATCTTCAAGTAGGTAAGTTAGATGCTACTGAAGAAGAAATGATTCAAGCTTTAAAAATTGCTGAAGCTTATGATTTTGT
>CASEQO010000086.1 GCA_949290035.1 uncultured Mycoplasmataceae bacterium | reverse complement strand
TTTCTTTTTCAGTTCTATAAGTAAAGTTATCAAAATACTTACTATTAAATATATTTCTTATTTTATTAATTTGATTGTAATTTATTGATTCAAATAATTCATCTTTTTTCTTATGAAGGATTTGATCTTCTTTTAAAACTCATTGTGATTTAATAGTACATGGTTTAAAATTAAATTTCGAATATAGATCTCAATTTTTACTTTGAATAAATAATTTTTGTAGTGAATTTAATTCAATTATTTCTGATAGAAATTTAAACATCAAGCCTTTTCTTTCATATTCTTTTTTTGTTGCTACTCCAACAATAAAATTAGCAAATTCATTTTCATCATTTATATGAATCCTTTTTTTTATAATTGTAGTAATGAATACTAATTCATTGTTTATATATCCACCATAGTATGTGCAATATGTTTTATATTCATTATAGAAAAAGTTTGTAAATTCATCACTATCATTAAAAGCTTCAATATATATTTTTTTTGCTTTTTCTATTTCTAATTCATCATTAATAATTTTCAATTCTGTATTCATAATATTTACTTATTTTTTTATACTATTTTATTTATATTATAACTATTGTATAATTATATAAAATATATTTTTACTTATTTAGAGGTCACTAATGTATAGAATAGGTCAATCAAGTGATATTCATATATTAAAAAAGAACATACTACACAAAAAAATAATGACTATAGGTGGAACTAGAATTGATTCTAAATATAGAATAAAAGCGCATTCAGATGGGGATATAATATTACATTCAATTGCTGAAGCAATATATGGTGCTTTAGGTTTAGGAGATTTAGGTTCACATTTTTCTGATAGTAAAAAAGAAAATAAAAATCTTAATTCAATAAATATTATTAAAGATGCTTTAGAAAAATTAAAAAAATTTAATTATGAAATTGTAAACATTGATTTTACAATTATATGTCAAAAAGTTATTTTTGGTAATTTCAAAGATAAAATAATTAAATCATTAAATAAAATATTAAAAACAAATGCAATTAATTTTAAAGCTACTAGATGAGAAGAAGCAAACAATAAAAAAATTCAATGTAATTCAATAGTTTTATTAAAACCTACTAAAGTAGAAATTAAGCCATTAGATTATGATAGATTAATAGAATATATTAGTGATGTATCTGATGATTTCACTAAAGAAGTTATTGAAAATGAAAATAATAATAACAATGAATTTATAAATGAAACTCCAATTACACAAAAAATTACTGATTTTATTAATAATGAATTACCAGAAGAAGATAATGTAAAAGATAAAGTTATAGAAAATCAAGAAAATAAAATTAAAAACAAAAAAGAAGATAAAGGTTTTAATTTAAAACAATTTGAACATATTAAAAAAATGAATGATGTTTATGAAAACAATTTAAGCAATAATGAAGTTATCTTATTAGAAGAAGAAAGTAATTATAATGAAGAAAAAGGTTTCTTTAAAAAAATAAAAAGGATTAGAGAATAATATGGGTAAGAAAGAATATTATAGTAATGTTGAAAAAGTTTTAATAACTAAAAAACAAATCAATAAAGGTATATTAAAAGCAGCTAAATGAATAGATGAAAAATATACTGATAATAACGATTTAGTTTTAATTGGATTATTAAAAGGATGCATACCTTTTGTAGGACAATTAGTAACAAATATTAATAGAAATGTTATTTTAGACTTTATGGTTGTTTCTAGTTTTAAAGGTAAAGAAAAAGCTCAAGGAAAACCAGAAATAGTAACAGATATAAACACTGATATAAAAGGTAAAGATATTTTATTAGTAGAAGATATAGTTGATTCTGGATACACTATTAAATATGTTCAAGAATATATGGAAAAGAGAAAACCTAGATCAATATCTATTATTTCATTAATTGATAAACCAGAAGGAAGAAAAGTAGACCTTAAATTAGACTACGCTTGTTTCAAAGTTCCTGATAAATTTCTAGTTGGTTATGGATTGGACTATAAAGAAAAATGTAGAAATTATGAATTTATAGGAGTTCTAAAAAAAGAAATTATAGAGAAAGGAGATATCTAGATGAAAAAAGACAAACTAAATATTAATCTATTTTCTGAGGAAACAACTTCTGAAAATAAAAATGATGCAGAAGTAAAAAAGCCAAATATCGTAGATGAACAAAATAATTCATCTAATAATTCAGAAACAAATGAACAAAATGATAAAAACAAAAAAGATGATTTAGAACAATATAAACAAGAAAATTTCAAACCAACATCTAAGTCATCAAAAGATGAAGCTATTAGAAGAAAAAAAAGAGGTAAGATAGCTATTATTTCTACAATAGTTTTATTATTGTTTGGTGGGTTAATTTTTTGAATAGTATCATCAAATTGAAGCGCTCCAGTTAGAAATGTAGAAAAAATTGAAAATAATACTATTTATTTATCTAATGGTGGTTCATATAATTTTGATGGGAAAGACGATCCTAGTGTTAGTGCAACATGAGGAGCAACTACACATCAAATTAAATTTACTTTAAATGGTGGAATGTTTAAAGGGGAATCATTTATTGCGTGATTAGACTCTAACGACCAATTATCTATAACAGCAAAAGAAGGTCAAAGTTTAGTATTTAAAATATCAGATGCAAGTGTATGTTCAAATAGTGTTAAAAACTCTGAGCAATTAGCTAAATCATTATCATCAGCAGCTAAAGGAGCTTATGTAGAATCAAGTGGTCCTAACTTCTTAATGATAATACTTAACCTGCTACCTACAATATTAATAATTATAATGATTGTCTACTTCTTTAAAATGATGAGAGCACAATCATCTGGAGAAGGTGCAGGTGGGATATTTGGTATAGGTAAATCACAAGCAAAACTAGCTAACTCAACTGTTAAGTTTACAGATGTAGCTGGAATTAAAGAAGAAAAAAAT
>CASEQO010000085.1 GCA_949290035.1 uncultured Mycoplasmataceae bacterium | reverse complement strand
TTAATTTTTTTTATTTTTTTTATATTGTTATATTTAGTATTATTACAAAAATAACTTTTAATATCTTTGAATTTGCTTTTCATTTTTATATTTTTCTTTCTAGTATATCCATTATTGCTCTTCCAACAAACTCTGAAGCAACATATTCATATACTTTATTACAAACATCTTTTACTTTTTCATCAGTATCATATCTTGTTATTGAAGTTCCAGTATATTCTAACATTTCAATATCATTACCAGAATCACCTAATGAAACCATATCTTTTGGATTATTTTTAAGAAATTTATCATTAATATAAGAAATAGCATTTTTCTTAGAAACACCTTTTGTTAAGATTTCCATATATCTTGGTCCAGTTTTATAAAATGTGAATTGTGGATATTTCTTTTCTAAATATTTAACTATTTCATATATATCAGTATCTGTAGCTATACTTACACAAAATTTAAAAGCATTTTTTATATGAGATATATCATCATAAAATTCAATTTTAATAACTGAATTTTCCCCTTCATATTCTAGAACTTTTTTCTTTAAAACTTCATCATTTAATTTTTTATTTTTAATAAAAAATAATGTATTTGGATCTCCATAACCAAAAAGCATAACTTCTTTAAAATTTTTATAAAGATATTCACCTATTTCATCAATTAAACCAATATCTTTATTTTCTATTGTTGAACTATGAATTAATTTATTTTCTTTACATGAAAATATTTGACATCCATTCATTCCAATTATAAATGCATCATTTGATAATTTTATATTATGATTATTTAACATTTGCATAACATCTAAATAATGTCTTCCAGTAGCTATAGAAAAATTATAATTATTATCTTTAGATATTTTATTGATTGCATCAATTGTTATCTGATCAATTGTAATTGTTTTATTTTGATGTCTTAAAATCGTTCCGTCCATATCACTTACTACAAATCTTTTCACTATTTATCCTTATTAATATTATCTAAAAATATTATAATCAAAATGAGTTTAAATATTTTAAATAGTTTTAATATAAATAGTTTTAATATAAATAGTTTTAATATAGCTTAGAAAAATTTATATAATATTTTAAATTCACAAAATAAATAATATGTAAAATTATTTTTAATTTATTCATATAATTACTTTCGCTTTTTTTATATAAATCTGTTATTATAAATGAAGTTAGATGTTGGTCTTGATACCAAACGGGTACTAAATTTTTATACAACCTAATCAAAGAACTGTATAAAATCGCAAATTATAGGGCTGCTCCCTATTTTTCTTTTGTGATATAACTATACCATTTATTTTAAAAATACTTAAAAAGTCATGTATTAATTTTCCAAAATATCTATACCTACAACACACAATAAAACTATTACAACACCTATAAATATCTATCTATAAACATTAATAAATATTATTAGATACATTAACTACTTAACATATGTAAAAGTTTTATTTTTCTAAAAGCAAAATAATTTATATAATTTAACTTATATAAATAAACACATAATATATTAATTGTATATATACATATTTTAATTATTTTTTAAATAGAAAAGCATATTAAAAAATATCCATCTATAATATAAGTGTTAAATATTTAAAGGAGATTGTATTATGGCAAATAATAAATCAAGTAAAAACCAAAACGAAACATTAGCTAACTTAATGGATGGTTATTTTGAAAATGGTGCACAACATTTAAACGTAAATGTTTTTAGTCAAGAAACATTATTAGATGCACAAAAACACCCTGAAAAATACCCTCAATTAACAGTTAGAGTTAGTGGATATGCAGTTAATTTTGTTAAATTAACTAAAGAACAACAAGATGATGTAATTGCTAGAACATTCCACAAATCTATGTAATTACTAAAATACATATAAAAAATAAGTTGATGTTTAAATCAACTTATTTTTTTACTCACACTAAGTTATTTTAACAAAATCAATTTTTTTGAAATCAAATTTAATAATTGGATTTAATTCATTAAATTCATCATCTGATAAATCATCAAAAATAAATACTAAATCAAAATCATCAAAAATAGATGCAAGTAAATTGATTACTTGGATATTTAATCATCTATTAGCTGCTGCACCTTGACTTTCAAATTTACTTATACAATAAAATTCAACTGGTTTATTGTTTTTAGATATTGTGTTTTTAGCTTTTGATGATGTTTTAATTAAAAATCTAAATTTTAATGCTGTTTCAAGTTTTTTTAGAACATAATCTTTTAAAGATAACTTTTTATTTTTCTTTCTAATTCTAAAAAACATAACTAATCACATAATTGTTACTATTAAGAAAAAAACAGCAAACACAAGCATTACTATATTACTTGAAATACTTTCAATAAAACCTTTTCCAAATGCAGCAATACCTGAAATTGTAGTTGGCATACTAGATAAACTTAATCCAACAACAGCAATTATCATTGCTATAAATCCAATCATACATAAATAACAAAATAAATCTAATAATAATACATCTTTTGATTTACCATTTGCAATTTCTGGATCATGCTTGAAATTACTTGATTTAAATAAATATTTAATAATAAATCCTAATGTTTTAGATTTTTTAGATAAATTAGAATCCATATATTTATTTAAAAGAGTGTAATATCTATCTTCTGAATAATAATTACCTATTTGTCTTCTTATAGAATTTTGATTAATAACTAATTTTTTACTTTTTATTAAAAATGGCATATAAATTCCTTTTATTAATTAACATCAATAATTATATAAAAGTTATTACTATAATTTGTTAAATTTTAAACAAAATGTCCCTATGATTAACCTAAAAAAATTAATCTTTTAAATACTTAAAAATTTAACATAAAAAATATTATCTAGTGTTTAATAAAAATGTAAATAGATTAAAAAATGAATACATTTTAAATGTATTCATTGCTATAAATATTTAATTTAGTAACTAATTTATTTGGCTAACTTTTTGTTCAAAAGCACTAATCAATTTATTTAATAAATTATTAGATTCTTCATTTGAATTAGCATAAACATCATAATAGAATTTATATTTTGGTTCTGTTCCAGATAATCTTAATTTAACTATAATATCATTATCAAAATACATTTCTAGACATGAACCTTGTTCATTTCAAACACTATTATTTAATTTAATATTATCAATAATTTCACCATTAAATGTTTTAAAATAATCTAATATTTTATTAGCTTTATCTTTTCAATTTAAATCATTGATTGTATATGATTTAGTAATTCCATTTCAATATCCAAATTTAGGATATATTTCATTTTCTAATAATTCTATAAGTGTAACACCTTTATAATTATAGTAATTAAATATTTCTAAAGCTAATGCTGCAGCTTGAAAACTATCTTTATCTCTATTTATAGTTGAATTAAGTGAACCAATAGCCTCTTCAAAAGCTACTACTAATTCTTTATCTTGACTATTTTCAATTGCATTAGCTAGTCATTTAAACCCAGTTGCTGTTCTAATAACTAAAGCGTTAAATTCTTTTGCAATTCTATCTATTAATGTTGTTGACACAAATGTTGAAACAATATATTTATCTTTTGTAAATGTTTTATTTTGTAAAACATAGTAAGAAAAAATTATACCCATTTGATTACCTGTTAGATAGATTCACTTATTTTGTTTATCTTTTATAGCAACAGCTAATCTATCTGCATCTGGATCTACACCTATCATTATTGATGCATTATTTTCATTTGCGTATTTCAATGATAATTCAAAAGAAATAGCATCTTCAGGATTTGAATTACTTGAATTTTCAAAATAAGGATTTGGATAACATTGTTCTTTTACTGAAATAACATTACTATATCCAATTTGTTTTAAAAAATTTGGTAATGTATATGATGCTGTCCCATGATGAGCTGTAAAAATAATAGGAAAATCTTTATTATTTTGACTGTCACTATCAATTAAACATTTTTTTGCTTCATCATAATATTTATTTACTATATTTTCGTCTAGATATTCTAATAATGATTTATTTAAAACATATTTGTTATCTAGAATAGATTCTGGACTAGGAAAATTTTCTTGAATAAATTTTGCTTCATCATCTAAAATTTGTCCACCAGTTTTATTATATACTTTAAATCCATTGTACTCTTTTGGATTATGACTTGCAGTTATAATAATCCCACCATCTAATTCAAGATGTCTAATTAAATATGAAACTATTGGAGTAGCTAACAATTCATTTTTATAATATAAATATACTTTTATACCAAAAGAAGTTAAAACTTTTGCACATTCTAATGAAAAAGTATCAGAATTTAATCTATTATCATGACAAATAATAACTTTTGGATTATTACTATTTTTTAATAAAAGCTTAGCATATCCTTCACTTAATTGTCTATATGTAAATTTATTTAATTGATTTGTTCCTGGTCCCATTTTAGATCTAATACCAGCAGTACCAAATCTCATAGTATCATTTTTAAAATAAACTTCTACTTCTTGATCAGAATAATTGCTAATTATTTGCTTTTCTTCATTAGTTACATAAACACTATCAAGTCATTTTTTTTGTAATAATTTACTATTCATTTAATAAGTCTTTCTTTGTAAATGATTGAGGTAATAAATTTTCTAGTTTTCAAATTTTATAACTTTTTTGATTATTAAATAAAACTACTTGTGAATTAGCAGGCATAAATTCAACTAATGTTTGTAAGCATATTCCACATGGTGATATAAAACTATCTGAACTAGTCATAACATAAGCAGACACTATTTTTCTAACTCCTTTTGTTACTGCATTTGCAATTGCAGATCTTTCAGCACATATAGTGGCTCCATATGATGCATTTTCAATATTAACACCTTCATATAAATTACCTTCAGGATCTTCTAATATACAAGCAACTTTAAACTCTGAATAAGGACTATATGATTTTTTTAATAAATTTTCTAATTTTAAATGTATTTCTTTAATATTCATAAACTTCTCCATATTTATCATAATTAATTATATCAACATAAACTTTATATATAAATAAAAATGGTCTAATCTCTTTTAATTAAGAAATTAAACCATATTATATTATTATTTTAAATTATTATTTCTTTTAAATGTTTCTACTGCATCTTCTATTTTATTAATGATATTGTATAAGAAATTTGAATCATAATCATCAAATTTAGTTTTAGCTCTTTCTATTACATCATTAATAAAAGATATTTTCATACTAGCACTTTTTAATAATGAATTAATTTCATCTTCAGATGCATTAAAAGTCTCATTTAATTTTTTAATTAATTCATCTTGTGAATAAACTGCATGTTTTTGAACATCATTTAATGTTCCTTCAAGATTTTTAATTTTTTCTTTAATTGCTGATAAAGAATTATCTTCTAATGTAGAGTTTAATTTATTTTCAGTTTGCTCAATTAATTCTTTATTAAATAATTCTTCATCTTCATCATTATCAGCAACTAATCCAGATAAATCTAAATCTTCTTGTTCATTAATATCTAGAATATCATCACCTTCTATTTCAATAAAATCATTTAAATCAACATCTAGATCACTTAATTCTTCTAAATTATCTATTTCATCTATATCATTTATAGTGTCAAAATCTATTGTTTCATCTAGATCATTTTGATCATTGTCTAAATCTTCTAAATTATCTTGAATTTCATCATTTATTAAAATAAAATCATCATTTTCAGAATTATCATCTATTAATTCATCATTTGTTTCTTTTTCACATTCGCAATCTTCACATTCACATTTATCTTCATCAAATATATTAAAGTAATCTTCGTTTTCTAAAGATTGTTCTTCGTCATCAATTATAATAAAATCATCGTCGTTTTCATCTAAACTTGATTGTGTGTTATTTTCTTTTTCATCAAATACATTAAAATAGTCATTTGATAATTCACTTTCTTGATTGTTAATTAAATCATCATTTTCTATTTCTTTAATTTCATCTATAATTTCAAAATCTTGAAAATCATCATCGTTGTTTTTATCATATTCATTGATAGTTTCTATTAATTGTTCAAAACTCATATTATTTGAATTATCTTGCTGTTCAAATAATGGATTCATATTTTGGTTATCTTCTTCAACAGTTCATTTTATTGATTGATCTTCTAAATTATTAAATTCTTCAATAATTTCTTCATCATTAAAATTATGATCTCTTTCTTGTAATTCTTTTAATGAAGAAGTAGCTTCAATATCCAAATCTTCAAATAATGAACTTTGTTGATTATCATTTGAAAAAGACTCTTTTTCTTTTTTATCTTCTTTCACTTCTCATACATAACACTCATTAGAAGAATTATTATCTTTCTCCTGATTTATAGTTTTGCTTTCAACATTATTTGGCACTACTGATGAAGTATTTTTTTGTTTTGATGATTTTGAATCTAAAATATCTTCATATTCTATGTATGTTATATTTCTTTTATTTCTATTTTCCATAAACATCCTTTAATATATTAAAATTTTACATTATTTTTTTTAAAATAAAAGTGAAATATATTATGAAAATTGTTCAAGAAATTTATTATCAGTTTTTGATAAAATTTTTTTTAAAACAAAATTAGTATAGTTTGAAATAAAAAAAAAGAGCAGCTATATGCTACTCCTAATTATTAAAAAGATATTTTAGAATATGTAATATGAGATATTAATCTACTCTTACAAGAATATAATGCATATATTCTATTCACCCAATATCATCAAATAATATTAATATATTACCACACTATTTTATTAATAGCAATAAAATTTTTATATTAATTATTT
>CASEQO010000084.1 GCA_949290035.1 uncultured Mycoplasmataceae bacterium | reverse complement strand
TATATTCATTATTTACAATTCAACAATGACCATCAGCCACTAGAATATCAATGAATGTTTATAAAGATAGTTCATATGTATATGATACTACATATAAGGGTTCATATATGGGTGCACCATCTGATCTTGAAATGAAAAGTCAAATAACTGAAATTGCATTAACACCACAATCAAATAACAATAATATTGATTACATGATGATATATAATAGTGATGGTGATAATTTAATAAAGGGAACATATGATTTTCTAACAGGTTCTTGTAATTATAGTTTGATTTCATTAAATACTAGTTATTTAAATTTTAATATATTATCAGGTAGATTATATGGTAATGGTTTCTTTTTATATGGTGATGATCTTACATCTGGAACAACACATAAAAATAAAATATTAGGAATAAGATCAGATAATATTTACATAAATTCAACACATTTTGCTTATTCATCAAATTCACATAATAGAAATACTACTAGAATGTTTGATGCATCATCAGCAATGACAAATGTAAACGATAGTTCTTCTTATAGAAATGTTGCTGTTATGCCAAAATATGCAACTGGTTCTACTGTTTTTGGTGATGTTGGTTTGATTAGTTTAGACAGTTCAGATTGATCAAATACAAATAGTATTGTAATGTTTCAAGGTAATGGTACTTTAGCATATAAGACAAAATTATTGAACTCTTCAATCACTTTAACAGGACTAGAAGATACATATGCAAGAAGTGCTATCATTGATGATATTAAAAATAAATTAATAACTCAAAAAAAATTATAGATATTTTTTCTCAATGCATGGAAAGTGCGACAATAATGGATTTAAAAATTAAGACAATATCTGATGATCAAAACAAAAATGGCATACTACCTGTGACTATAAAAATTGATAATGGATATGATGGTTCATCTACAAATTCAAAAGAATTATACTTTGATTTGGAAATAATAGGATTTAAAAAATTTTATTCATCTTTTGATGATTTTAGTATAACTTCAGATGCTATTGGTTATGACAATACAATATTGCCTAGCGAAATAGATAGTAGCGATCTTGAACAAAGAGTAATAAATTATATTTTAGATAATAAGAAAATAAATTTTCCAAGTGATTCAACACTAACAAAAGTTAGCGAACCATTAAAAAATAATATTACAGGTCAAATTTCATTTACATTCATACCTAATAAGTACTACAACTATGATGGTAATCCAGTTGAAAATACAATAAATAAAACAATAACTATCAATATATTTGGATTTAAATTCGTAGGTGAAACTATCATTTCTAGTGAACTAACAACTGAACAAATCGGTCTAAAGAATATGTCTAATCAGTTAATAGAAGGTAATGAAGAAACAACTAAAAGCAAATTGAAAGAATATATTATAAACAATGTTTATCTTCCTAATGATGCAAGTATATCTATAACTACAAATTCCATTGATAAAATAAATGGTTCAATAACATTTATAGTAAATTTAAATAAATATTATGATCATAACGGTATCCCTCAAACAGAACCATACAACGATCATTTAGTAACCGTTATAGGTTTTTTAAAACAAAACAAGGTAAACACTAGTTTATCAAATACAGTTTTTAACATTAATAATTTTGATTCATATTTAGCACAAAAAACATTAAATTATATAGATGATAGTGAAATAAAAGAAATTATCTATGATAATAGAAACACTATTTTTTCTGGGTTAGAAAGCGACATGGTTATTAATGATATTCAAATATCAGTTTCTAAAAATTATTTAAGTGGAGAAGCAACTGTAAATATTAAACTTAAAAAGTTTATTTTTGATGGATATATGCAAACTAATAATTTAGGAAAAGATTTTGGTAATATAACAATTAGTGGTTTCAATAGGCAATTACCATCTTTGTTAAATAATCAATTATTGACAGCTGACCAAGTAGGTTCACAATTAAATATAACAGTTGAAAGTGTAAAAGAAAATATTATTAATGATGTTTATAGCACCATTTATATCAATAAAAATAGATTTAATTTACCTAATGATGTAAATATATCTGTATCTGTAAAGTCATTAGATAAAATTAATGGACTAATTGTTTTAACTATTAGTGTTGATAAATGATATGATGAAAATGGTCAATTGCAAGAATCAAATTACAAAAATAATACAATTCAATCATTTGAATTAACAGTTACAGGGTATATTAAACAAAATAAACAAAATACTATTATAGTTAATGATTCTTCTAAAACAATTGATATATCTAATTTAATTAATGGAGTTGATTTTAAAAATAAACAAGTGAGTGAAATTAGTGATGAAGAAGTTAGAGATTTAATTTTAACTAATAAAGAACAATTATTTAAAAATTTGCCCAATGATATATTAGATGATGATTTTATTATTGAAGTTAATAGAAATAATGATCAATTAAGTGTATATATTAAACTTAAAAAAGCTAATATTAATGGTTACGAACAAACAAGTGTTGATGGATTTGAAATCGGTAAAATTAATTTATCAGGATTTACTAATAATAATGAGCAATGATATGAAAATATTTGATTATGAGTAAGTATTGTATTAGGTTTAGTTCTATTAATTTTTATTATAGTAGTTATAATTGTATTCTTGAAAAATAAAAAGAATAAAGAAAGACATAATAATAAATTAAGTGCAAATACATTAGATAAAAAATTAATAGAAACATCTTCATCTCAATTAAATATAAATGAAGCAAAATCTAATGCAAATAAAAATTTGCAAAAAAATATTGAGGTTAAAAAAGATATTAAGATTAAAAGTAATATTAAACTTAAAAATAATACAACAAACAAATCTATGTTGGGGGCAAAAAGTAATTTATCTAAATCATATTCTAGCAGTTTAAATAAAAAAATACCGCAAAGAAAACATAATTCAAATACATTTAGAAGTAATATAGCAAGTGGTAATTTTAAAAAAAGAACACAAATTGGATCAAAAAAAGATAATTAAAATCTTAATAAATTAAGAATAAAATAACATATATGTGTTAAATTTTAAACAAAATATCCCTTTGATTAACCTAAAAAATTAATCTTTTAAAGACTATTATTTTGATTTGTGTTAAAAATAAAAACATTTAGTCTAAAATTTTAAATAGTATAAATTATAATAATAAATATGAATGTAATTAAAAATTACCTATCAAAAAAAATATTTTATCAAAATATTAAGCAAGGTTTCTTTAATAAAAAGAAAATTATTTTCATTTCAATATTTTTACTTATTTTCATATTCTCATTATTAATGTCTTTTTATACATTAAAAATAAATCCAGTCGCAATATGAAATTTATTTTTAGAAAGAGTGAATAACAATCCTTTAAGTTTTTTATTTATAGTTATTATTTTTTTATATCCATTATCTAGATTTTTATATATATTTTCTTTTGTTCGTCCAAGGTTAAAAAGTTTAGGAATTAAAATATCATTTATAGAATATTTTTCATTATGTGCAAAAATAGTAGTTATTAGTGCTATAACTCCATTTGCAACGGGGTGACAACCTTATATGATTTACTGAATGAAATCTAGAGGTACAAGTCTTTATCAAGCTAATGCAATATGTGTTTCTAGTACAGTTATTTCTTCGTCTACTGAATTAGTATTAACTGCTCCATCATTTATAATGATTAGTATGATGTTTAGTCAAATAAGTGAACATGCTGCTAGTTTAACTCAATATTGATTGATAGTGGGTGGAATTGCTGCAAATGTATTTATTTTACTTAGTTATTTATTAATAGGATATTCTAAAAAATCTCACTATTATATTTCAGTATTTTTTAATTTTATATTGAGTAAATTTAGTAAAGTTCATTTATCAAAAGAAGAAATATATGAAAAATATTTGATTAATAACGAATTTAGAAATGAACTTAAATATATTCTTTCAAAATTAAAATATGTATTTCCTGTTTTAATTTCTTACTTAATATATATGGTTTATTATTATAATACTTTGTATTTATCATTTATTTCTTTATCTAACAATGATTATTTTTGAAATAATAAAAATTATTTAGATATATTTAATGTAATTAATGCATCTATTACAGCTAATAATTTTATACCTATCCCAGGTGGAGAAGGAACTATTCAATTATCTATTATTTCTTTAATTGGTTCTATAGCTGGAGTTAACTTAGATACTAACAGTAACTTAATTAATAATGGTGTAGGATTTTGAAGAATAATGACTAACTATATTCCTATAATAGTGTGCTTAGGAATTGCTATAGTTTACTTTATTTTAAAAATTTGATTATTTAAAGGAAGAAATAAAATAGAATACATCTAATCAAGTTTATATATAAAATATATTTTATAAATTTATAATTATTAATTATTGAGTTAGGAGACAAGAAGATGCCTTTTATAAAAGAATTAAATAAAGATTTTTTTATCAAAAATAATGAAATAGTACTTTCAGATGAATATATTAAAAATAATAAATTTAAGTTTAAAAAAATTACAGGATCAAGAATAGGAAATATTTTAGGCTGTAATGAATTTTCTACTGAAGTAAAAACATGAGCTATAATGGTTGGAATTTATCAAGAAAAAATAGATGAAACTTTAGCTTATGTTGGAAATACTATAGAACCTAAATTAAGAATATATGCAGAAAAACTTTTAAATACTAAATATCAATCTTATGATCCTTTTCAAGTTAAATGAGATTTATTTCAAGAAAATAAAATATTTGGAGGAATTCCAGATGGTGAACCTCTAAATGAATATAATGAAATAGATTATAAAAATAAAAGGATGTTAGAAATTAAAACAACATCTATTGATAGTTTTGAATATACTAAAGTAGACAATGCATTAGTTATGAAGAAAGATAAAAATGGCTATCCAATTGTAAAAAAACAAAACGGAAAACTAGAAAAATGATTTGATGAAAATAATAAAATAGTTTTACCAAAAGAATATCAATTACAGTTGGGTCTTTATTTATATTTAAGAAATACTAATAAAGGAGTATTTGTAATAGGTTTTCTAAATAAAGAAGATTATGTTTATCCAGAAAAATATGATATTAATACTGCAACTATAAAAGTTGTAGATTTTAATATTGATTTAAATGAATTTGAAAAAGTTATTAAATTATGTAAAAGTTGATATGAAAATTTTATAGAAAAAGGAATTAGTCCAAAAATAAAAGAAAAAGATATTAAATGACTATCTGAGGAACTAGATGGATTTACACTATAAGATTATAAAGTTACATAAACTTACTAGTTTAATAACTAATTCTGATAAAAAATCTATTATTAATTTAAATCTTTCATTAAAAGAAAAATATTTTAATGAATGATATGAAAAAGAAAGAAATCAATACTGTTTATCATTGAATATTTCGTTTAATAAAATCGGAACATATAAAACAACAATTTATTTTGATTTATCAAATGATTTAATTGAACATAATTGTAGCTGCAACGCATACAATGCAAATGATATTTTTTATTCATATAATAAATATTGAAGAGAATTTTGTATCCATGAAAAATATTTAATAAATGAGTTTTTAAAAAAAATAAATAGTGAAATTAAACAAGAAACATTTAAAGATATATTATTTGATATTAGATGATTAAAAGAAAAAGATTATGGATTAGTTTTAAATTCTAGAGCTAATTTACCTTATGGTTTAAATCCATATTTTGAAGAATATTGTGGTTTGTTATTTTCTTATTTAGGTAAAGTTGATATTTTAATATCATATAACAATAACAATTTTGATGACTTTGTAAATTATGTAGATTATGATTTTTTAAATCAAAATAAAATCAATAATTATAAATTATTAAAATTAAAAGAGATAAATTTAGATCATAAAAAGAATCTTAAAAGTGTTAGATCACACCTAATAAATTCAAATTCATTTTTGAGATATTTTAAAGATGAAAAAGTTAACTTAAGTGAGATTATCAATATTTATAGTTATAAAATAGATTCTAATAACATCAATATAAAAAAGTATAAAAACATCATTTATAAAAATGATTGATATTTACCAGTTTATATTGATTTATCAGGATATAAATTTGGAATAATTAATGATCAAAAAAAAGAAAATTATTTATCACTAGCTGATGAAACAATTTGCTTGAGTTTTAATGAAGAGGATTCAATTTGTAATATTTTATACTTAAAAGATTATGATTGTTATAGCCTTTCTTATTTAGAAAGATATCAAAATTATAAAGTATCTCAACAAGCTGTTTTCTCAAAACATCTATCTAGCTTATATTTGGATAATTTAGAACATAAACTTTTAAATAAATCATCTATACCTAAATTAGATTATTTGGTTAATATTAAGTCTAGCGTTTGAAAATATAAAATTAATGTAATGGATTATGAAGATAAAAATTCTATTGGATTATCTATTTCATTTAATATAAATGACGACAAATTTGATGTTAAAGAATTTAAAAACGATGATTGAATACATTTTATAGATCAAACTCATTATTATGATATTCAAGAATTAGAATCATTTTCAAAAAATGAAAATGGTTTATTTTTAGTTGATAATAATAAAAATGATATAGTAAATCAATTGGAATTATGGATCAAAAAAGTAAGAAGATATAAATGTGTTGAAATTTTTGTAGATTCAAAATATGTTCAAAGTAATTTAAAGAAGAAAATTGAATTTAACACCTTATTTAATAAAAGTATTTGTAAATTAGAATTTAAAATGGATGGACTTACAAAAGAAGAAACAGAAGAACTTTTATCTAAATATAAACCAAATGAAAATTTGGTTAAATTAAGTGATAACAAAATTATAAATATATCAAATATTGATATGAAAGGGTTTGAAAAAGATTTATCATCTATAGGTCAATCTATTGAAACAGTTACTAAAAATCATTTTAATATAAATAGAGGTTTACTATTTTTATTAGCCGCAAAAGAAAATAATCAAGACTTAAAAGAATATGTAAAGAAAATAGAAAATTATAAGCATGATAAACAAATACCAGAATCAATAAAATCATTATTAAAAGATCATCAAAAAGAAGGTGTTGATTGAATTATAAATATGTTTGACAATGATTTTGGATGTTTATTAGCTGACGAAATGGGTGTTGGTAAAACATTACAAGCTATTACTGTATTATCAATATATCAAAATTTAAATAAAAATAGAACTTCAATAGTAATTTGTCCCTTATCATTGGTGCATAATTGAAAATACGAAATATCAATTTATGCTTCAGATTTAAAATGTTTAGAAGTAATAGGTAGTAAGCAAGAAAGAAAAGAAATAATTGATTGTGAAGATGTAGATGTATTGATAGTTCCATATTCAACTCTAACAAAAGACTTAGATTTTTATTTAAACAAAGATTTTTTAATTTCAATAGTTGATGAAACACAAGCTATAAAAAATAGTAATTCTTTAAATAGTAAATCTGTTAAATCTATAAAGTCAAAATATAAATTAGCTTTAACTGGAACTCCAATTGAAAATAATTTATTAGAATTATGATCAATATTTGATTTTATAATGCCAGGATTGTTATTATCAAAAAAAGAATTTGCTAAAAAAGTTTCTACTCAAAATGAAGAACAATTAAAACTTAATAATGAAACAATTAAAAAAATAATAAAACCATTTTATTTAAGAAGAGAAAAAAAGAATGTTTTAAAATCACTTCCTGATAAAAATATAAAAATAATGTCTACAGAGTTATCAAGAGAAGAATTTAATAAGTATACATTAATGAAAGAGCAAGCTATTTCTCATATTATTAAAAATAATGAAAAAATGTCTATTTTTGAGAAACAAACTTTTCTTTTTAAAACAATGACAAAATTAAGAATGCATTGCTGTGAACCATCATTAGTTGACGAAGAATGAAAATATGATAAATCTAAAATGAATTTATTTATAGAATTGCTAGATAGTATTTTAATAGATTATCCAGAAGATAAAATTTTAGTATTTAGTCAATTTACTTCTGTATTAGATAAAATACAAGAAAATTTAATTAAAAAAAATATTAAATATGAAAAATTAACTGGTCAAAATTCATTAAAAGAAAGAAAAGAAAGCATAAATAATTTTAATAATAATGAAGATATAAAAGTATTTTTAATATCTTTAAAAGCAGGAGGTGTTGGATTAAATATAACTTCTGCAAACCATGTAATCCATTATGACCCTTGATGAAATCTAGCTGCTGAAAATCAAGCAACAGATAGATCTCATAGATTAGGTCAAAAAAAAGTAGTAAATGTGTATAAATTAATCACTAATAAAACAATAGAAGAAAAAATTATAGATTTACAAAATTCTAAAATGGATTTATTTAATGATATATTTAGTGATGTAGATAAAAATAGAAAAATTGATTTAGATTTGATGCAAGAATTAATAGGATTCAGTAATAAAAACTAACAAGTTTTATTTGATATTTTTTATCAAGTTAGACTTGATTTTTTTTTTTTTTTTTTGAATATTATTAAAATGACAAAGGAAAAATATGAATTCAAAAAATGCAAATCAAAGAGATTTAAATAAATTAAAACGTATTAAAACAATGTCTATTGTAAATGTAATAATATTCATAGTTTTAATGATATTTACAATTACATCAGTAATTATTTTTATTGGTCAAGATAGTGAAAATGAAAGTATATCAATTTTTAGTTCGATAATTGGTTTGCTTCTTTTTATGCCTTTATTATTATCATTAGTAGTTTATTCATTAATTAACATTATAAATTTATTAATAATACTTACTTATAATTGAAAAGAAGATAAAATGCATGACTCTAAAATAATATGATCTGTGTTAATGATAATTATATTAGGACCAATAGCTTCACTTTGTTTTTCTATTATATGAAGAGAAAGATTAAGTGAATATAAAGTGATAAAAGTAGATGAAAAATATGAATATAGAATTGTTGAATAGATAATTATTTGTTTTTGAATAATATCTTTTTTTGTCCCGGTTTGATTACTATTTTTTTTGATATAATTAATTTAATTTATATTTATGAAAGGAAAAAATAGATGAAAGGAGCATTAAAAGCACAAGTTGCATTTACATCATTAATTTTTGTTGCATTTATTTTGTGTATTTTATTATTTGTTATCCCGCCTTTTAAAACAGAGTATGACTATGAATTAGGTTTTTATATA
>CASEQO010000083.1 GCA_949290035.1 uncultured Mycoplasmataceae bacterium | reverse complement strand
TAATAAAAGATGAGGATTAATAAATTATTTTCTTTAATAAATGATTACAAAAACCTTATTATTGATGTTGGATCAGATCATGCTTTTTTATCTAAATTAATAATAGATAATAACAAATCAAAAAGAGTTATTAATTTAGAGAAAAATGATGGTCCATTATTAAATAGTGTTAATAATACAAAAGAAAATAAATACATAACAAGAATTTATAATATTAAAAGTGATGGTCTAAATGAAATTGATTCATCACTTTTTATTGATATATGTTTTATTTCAGGAATGGGTGGAAATACTATTATTGATATACTAGAAAATGCTAAAAAAAACAAAATAAGTGAATATATTTTACAACCTAATAATAATGAATATCAAATAAGAAAATGAGCAAAAAAAAATAATTGAAAAATTAAAAATGAACTAATCATTAAAGATAATAATCTTTTTTATGAAATAATAATTTTAAATAAAAAACAAGGCTATAAACCAATATTTAAAAAAGATATATTTTTTGGAAAAATAAATCTTAAAAATAAAGATAAATATTTTATTGAAAAATATAATGTATTTTTTGAAAATAAAAAATCATATCTAGATAAAAATAAAAATTTATCTAAAAAATATAAAATATTTAAAAAGGTAATTAAAAATGATAGTGAATAAAATAGTAGATTACTTATTAAATAAATATAAATTAGAAGATCAAGAACCATGAGATTTTTCAGGATTAATTTTTGATATTTTTTTAAATGATGAAATAAAAAATATTGCTATTTCATTAGATATTAACAATAATATAATTGATAATTGTATTAAAAATAATATCAACTTATTAATAACTCATCACCCTTTATATATTTGTGATAAAGAAAATGAATATGAATTTAAACAAAATAAATATTATAAAAATATATTAAAAAAGATTTTTGATAATAGAATAACAGTTTTATCTTTGCATACAAATTATGATATAAATGAAAAAGGATTAAATTATAACCTTATAAAACTATTAGAATTAAGCAATATAAAACAAATTAATAATGGATATGGTTTTATAGGTAAAACTAACAAATCATTGTTAGAACTTAAAAAAACGTTAAATTCTGACTATTTTATTTCTAATAAAATGGATTTTAATAAGAAAACAAACACTATTTACATTGGTGGAGGAGCATGTAGTAGTGAAATAGAAAAAAATATTGATGATAAAAATATAGATGCATTTATTTCATCTGAAATTAAATGGCATTTATATGTTAAAGCTAATGATCTAAATAAAACACTAATAGATGTAGGTCATAATGTAGAATCAATAATTTGTAATTCTATTAAAAGCGAATTAGAAAAAAAGTTTGACGTAGATATAAAAATAATAGATAAAATTAAATTATTTAGTATCTAAAAAATTAATTGAGGTGGTATTTTAATATAAAATAAACTTAAAAATAATAATAATAATGTCAAAAAGAATTTTCAGTAAAAACATATTATGAATTGATTATTGAAAATTGAAATGAAGATCAAATTAGAAAATTGTTAGGTAATAAAAAAAAGAAAAAATAATTTTTAAGATATATAAATATAGATTTAAATCTTTGTAAAGGTTAAACAATTTAAAAATTTGTTTCATATAAAAAATCATTAATAAATTGATTAATGATTTTTTATATAATATTATAAAAATGATTATTTAAATAAGAGTTAATTATGGAAAAAATAATATTTTTAAAATCTGTTTTTGATGATACTAAAATATGAGGTGGTAAAAAACTTAAAAAATATGGATATGAAGGTAAAAGTAAAAAAATAGGTGAAGCATATTTAATATCAGGGTTGAAAAATAATTCATCAATTATTTTAAATGAAAATATTAATGAGAAAAATCTAAGAGATTTTTATATTAATAATAAAAAATGATTTAATAATTATAAAACAAGTGAATATCCATTATTATCTAAAATAATAGATGCAAAAGATGATCTAAGTATCCAAGTTCACCCAAATGATGAATATGCGATAAAAAATTATAATAAATTTGGAAAAACAGAATGCTGATACATTTTAGATTGTAAAAAAAATAGTGATATAGTATATGGATTAAAAAACATTAACAAAATAGATGAATTAAATGAATGTATAGTAAATAACCAATGAGATTTAATTTTAAATAAAGAAAAAATAAAAAAAGAAGATGTTTTATATATTCCTGCAGGAACTGTACATGCAATTAAAAAAAATACATTCTTATTTGAAATACAACAATCATCAGATCTAACTTTTAGATTATATGATTATGATAGAATAGATGAAAATGGAAATAAAAGAGAATTGCATATCAAACAATCATTAGATGTAATTGATATTAATCAAAATCATCAAATTACAATAGTAGATAATAATGTAATGATTGATTGTGATTATTTTAAAACTGAAATTTATAAAATAAATAAAGAACAAGATTTTATTTATAATAATGTATTTTGAATAGAATTAGTTATTCTAGAAGGAAAAAAATGTTTCTTAAATGGTGTAGAAATGCAAAAAGGTATTTCTGCTATTATTAAAGAAAATACTAACTTTACAATATCAGGTAAAGTAAAAATAGCTATTACATATATTCAAAAAAATAATTAGAAACAAATAAAAGTAGTGATTTTGTGATATCACTACTTTTATTTTATTTATTATTAAATTTATAATTTTTTAAATGTTGATGCATATTTTCAGAAAGATTTGTAAAACCAGAAATTGTTGGTATTGGTTGATGTCTGTTTCTAATTAATTTAGGTCTAAATTCTTTATATGAAAAAATAACATTATTTTTTTCATCAGTTATCATAGTAAATTTATAACATTTATTAATTTGAAACATTTTTTTAAGATCAACTTTATAATCACTTATATCTTTTTTATAACAAGTATATAACTTATTAGCAAACAATATTTGAATATTGTCATTATTTATTTTTTTAACTATACAATTAACACATTTTTTATTTTTCATTATTTTCCTCATTTATATTATTGTATAATTAAAAAGAGGAAAATAATGGCAAATTTATCAAGACCAGTAGATGAAATAATAACTGAAATCAACGATGTGATAGATTCAATTAGGTTTTATATATCACAAGATGGTGGTGATTTAGAATATGTTTCATATGATGATAAAACTGGAGAAGTAACCATTAGAATCCTTGGCGCTTGTGTTGGATGCTCTATGATAGATATAACATATGTTGATGGAGTTGAAAACATTTTAAAATCTGAAATTAAAGAAGTAAGAAGTTTAAAAATAATAGAAGAAGAATAATTAAGGAGATAAAAGTTATGGAAAGAGAAAAATCTACAACTATTTTAGAAAATATAGTAAGAAATTTAAAAAATAATAATTGAAAATTAGCTATAGCTGAATCTGCTACAGGAGGATTAATTTCTTCTACTATAGTAGGTATGGAATCAGGGATTTCTTCAGTTTATAATGGAGCAATAGTTTCATATTCAAATGAATCTAAAGTTAAAGTATTAGGTGTTAAACATAACACTTTAATGAAATATGGTGCTATATCTAAACATGTAGCTGTAGAGATGGCAATTGGAGCTAAAAAAGCATTTAATGCTAATGTAGTAATTTCTGTTACTGGAAATATTGGACCAAAAGCACAAGAAAATAAAGTAATAGGGTTAATTTATTTTGTTGTTTTAATTAATGATATGTTTTATGAATTTGAAATGAATATCCCTGATTTAGGACGTCAAAAAAATAGAATTATTATTACTCAAAAAGTTCTAGAAGAATTAGATAAATGTCTAGAAAAAAAGTCAAAACAAAACTAACAAAAAATAATTTTTTAAAAAATTTTTTTAAAAAAATTATTTTTTGCTTTTATATATTAATGAGGGGTTAAACTAACTTATATTTAATCCCAAAAAATATATATTAGGAGGAATGTAAATATATGGAAAGAATTAATCAAATAGAATCATTTGATAAAAATGAAAATGAATTATTAAATAATGCTGTTAAAAAAATTGAATCTAAATTTGGTAAAGGCGTTATTAAAGATTTAAATGAAGAATATAATTGATCTAGTAATACAATATCATCAGGAAGCATTAGTTTAGATAATGCATTAACTATAGGGGGTTTTCCTAAAGGAAGAATTATAGAAATTTTTGGAAATGAATCTTCAGGAAAAACTACTATAGCGATGCAAACAGTTGCAGAATGTCAAAAATCTGGTGGTAAAGTAGCATATATTGATGCTGAAAATGCTATTGATATAAACTATATCAAAACATTAGGTGTTGATATAGATAAACTATTATTAGCACAACCAGATTCTGGAGAACAAGCATTTACTATAATTGATGCTTTAATTAAAACAGGACAAATTGATTTAATAGTAGTTGACTCAGTGGCTGCATTAATTCCACAATCTGAATTAGATGGAGAAGTTTTTGATCAAAATATTGGAGCTCATGCTAGATTAATGTCTAAAGGATTAAGAATGATCCAAAGTTCTGTTTCTAAACATAATGTTTGTGTAATATTTATTAATCAACTAAGAGAAAAAGTTGGTGTTATGTTTGGAAACCCAGAAGTAACTACTGGTGGAAGAGCTTTAAAATTCTATTCATCAATGAGATTGGAAGTTAAAAAATCTGAACTAATTAAAAGTGGTAATGATGCAATAGGAATTAAATCAAAAATAACTATTGTTAAAAATAAATTAGGATCGCCATTTAAAAATTGTTTTGTTGACATATTTTTTGGAAAAGGTTTTGATTATAAAAATGAATTAATTAATTTTGCAATTGCATATGAAATTATTCAAAAAAAAGGATCTTGATTTTATTTTAATGAACAAAAACTAGGTCAAGGAAGAAATCAATTAGATGAATATTTAAACAATAATTTAGATCTTTATGAAACTATCAAATCTGAAACATTTAAACACATTAATAATTCATAGTTAAAAATAACCATTTTAAAATGGTTATTTTTTATAATTGTAATTAATTTATATATTAAATTTTGATAATCAAATAGAATACAAATAAAATAAATCATTTCTAATAGAATATTTGTTAATAATTTTAACTAAATGTTTTTATCAGAAACACAATATATTATTTTGTATGTTTTTGATACAAAAATTTGGCACCACTTATTTTTAAATTTATCAAAATAAAATATGATTATTAATATAAATTCTACTAATTCCATAATTAAGTAAACAACATATAAGTAAATGAAATTAAATTCTTTTTTATAAATAAATTCAAGCAAAATATGTAGTCTATGATACTATTTAATTAATAAAAAGGAAATAATATGAAGAAAAAAGTATATGATTGTGTAAAATGACTGCTAGACAATAACTTAGATAACCCAAGAAACACATTAAATGGAAATACAAAATTGCAAAAAATGTTATTTTTTGCACAATTAATTTCTATTGCAAAAAATAACAAATTGTTATTTGATAATCAATTTAATGCATTTGCAAACGGGATGGTTATTGAAGATATAAGAATAATTTATAAAAATAATATTTCTAAATTATTAAATTATAGTACAACTAAACTTTCTCAAGAAGATCTAGATGTACTTAATTTAACAAAGGAAATTTTTGGTAATGAAAATGCTGATACTTTATCAGAGATGTCACATAATTTTAGTTATTGAAATAAATATTTTCAAAAATCACTAAACCCAAAGAAAAAATATAGAGATAAAAATGAATCATTAGTTCCTAATAGTGAATTATGAACTGAAATAGATAGAATGAAAGATATTTTAGAAGTTCATGAAGAAATGAAAAGTGATAATTTTAATAATGATGAAAGTTATTAATGATTAAATATGATCGGTAAAATCCTATTTTTTTTGTCCTCCAAGATTTGCAGATGGAGAGAAAAATAAAGATAATAATGAAGGTATATGTTTGTAATTTCAGAATATGATGATTCATTATACTTATTAAATATATCAAGTATTGATAAAAATAAAGCAAATTGTTTAATTATTAATTATTAAACAAAATGTCCTTCTAGGACATT
>CASEQO010000082.1 GCA_949290035.1 uncultured Mycoplasmataceae bacterium | reverse complement strand
CTTTGTTGGTTAAATTAATTTTACAAGGACAGCCAGGGAGAAATTCCTGGTTTTTTATTATTGGTATTTATTTTGGTAACTTTTTAGGAAATATTATTTACAAAATAATGATTGTGTGTGAAAATGTGTTTTGTAACTTAAATAATGATGGTTTTAGAATTGTTAATATTGTTATTTTCTTGTTGGGTGATTTAGTTTAGGAATTATTTTTTCTGCTCACATAAATTGATTGTTTTGATAATTTATTTTTAGCTCTTTTGCAATTTTAAGTTTTATATTATTTTTATATTTTGGCGATTTCCCCTTTTTATACGTGTCTAAAATATCTTTTATAAATTGATCATGTATTTCCTTATTTATAAGCAAAGATTTTATCGTGTTTAGATAATTTATAACTTCTTTATTAATAGAAATAGAATCCTTCTTTTTTGATAATATAATGAAGTTATGATGAAAAACTTTATTTCTTATTTTTTTAACAATTTTTATTTTTTTCATCTCATTTTGATTAATAATGTTTTTCACTTTTAATTCTTTTATTAGTTCAGCAAATGTAAAATTTATAACTTTTTCACACTCGTTTTTATTGATAGATGAATTAATTATTTTTGCCCTATATTCTTCTTCTATCATACAAATATATTTAAATAAAATATATCTAATTCTTTTCTCGTATATGAAAACTGAATTAATATCAGAAAAATCTATTTTATTCTTGAAAGTTTTTAGAAATTCAAAAATTAGTTCATAAAAATATAATCCCTTTAATTCTATTCTTAATAAAATTTCTTTTTTATCTTCTTCATTAAATGAAATTTTTTTTAAAAAACTTTCAACATTATTATTCATATCTAAATTCTATATAATTTTAAATATATCTATTAAAAAAGGGAAGGTATTATGGCTTATAAATTTGTCCCATTAAAGGAATATAAAGAAGCTGCAAAAATAGCTCGTAATTTTATAGATGAATTACAAAGAAATTTGAGAGAACATTTCACAATTGACAAAAGCTTAATAGGCAGTGTTAAAAGTAGATTAGTAACTAGAAATGGGGATATGGAGCCATTTGATTTTGATTACCAATTTGAAATTAAAAGAATTTTTGATGAAAATTTAAAAGCAAAGGACATTTTAAATTGTGTATTAAAAAATATAAATTACATTAAGGATAAACATGGTTTTGAAATTGTTGAGAATAGTAGCAGAGTTTTTAGAGTCAAGTATAAGAAGAATAATAATTCATCAATTTGATTTAATATTGAAATTGCATTAATAAAATATGAAAATGATATACCAAATATTATTTTCTTTGATAAAGATAATAATAAGGTTATTTATAATCAAGAAAAAATTGATTATGCAAACGATAAAGAATTGAGAACAAAATTTTCTAAAATAAGATCAGATACTAAAAAATGATTATTATTTAAAGAAAAATATTTGGAAAAGAAAAATGATTTTAAAAAATATAAAAACAGAAAATCTATTTCAATTTATAAAGAGACAGTTAATGAATTTTAGTTTTAAGTTTAAATAATTTACAATGTCAAAAATTGAAAGTTTTTAATATAATTTGAGCAAAAATTGCATTTTAAATTCAACTTAAAAGTTTTAATGTTTCCTTTCTTTTGTTTTGACTAATTGCTATTAGACCTAAAAGTTAGGTTTTAAAAAACAACTAACAGTGTTAGGGGTCTTTAAGACCGAACTTTATTAGTAAGCTAAATTATGAACCACATGATTTTGGAAGGTATCATTTAGAGTAAAAAAGTGTGTATTTACACAGAAATTTACTCTTAAAACAAAGAAATTAAGCATTTTAGAGTAAAAAAGTGTGTATTTACACAAAAATTCACTGTATAAATACTTAAGTTTGTTATAGTGATGGGTCGAATTTATTTGGAAAGTGTACGATTCTGTGAAAATATACAAAAATTTAGAGTAAAACACCACAAAAACACCACAAAAACACCCATTTCACCCTAAAAAAGTGTAATAAATTACAAAAATTTAGAGTAAAACACTACAAAAACACCTATTTCACTCTAAAAAAGTGTATAATTCAATAGTTATGATAAT
>CASEQO010000081.1 GCA_949290035.1 uncultured Mycoplasmataceae bacterium | reverse complement strand
TAATAAAATAAAATTGAATCAAATTAGTTAAAAATTGATAATATTTAATTATTAGTAAAAAGAGTTAAGCATGAATAAAATATACAGAACTAAAAATGAATTAACAAATTTATTATTAAGTTTTGTATTTTTTATTTTTGTTTTTAATTTAAAAAATTCAAAAATTAAATATTTTTCGTTTTTAAATTCTTTACTAATTTATCAACCAAATAGTCATTATAAAAAGTAGAAAAATTATTTTTCTGCTTTTTATTTTTTTTATAAAAGGAGATAAGGTTAAATGATTTTTATAAATAAAAAGATAGTAGCGTTAGCTGGAACAATAATAGGATTATGTGCTATTACTGGAATAGTTGTTGGTGGTTACTTTTTAATATCTAAATCTAACAAATATTCTAATTACTATTCAGCACCAACGAATGATTCAAATCTTGGATTAATAAATGGTTATAAAAATGCTGTTTATAATGGTGCAGAAATTGTATTAGCTCCAGGATTTACACATGCAACTCCAATTAAAGTAGCATTTCAAGATTATCCAGATTTCTTTAAAGATACAGGGTTTTTATTATATGATGATAAGTTATCTGAAACAGATGTTGCTAAATATAATACTTGATCAATTACATTTAGAGCTGATTTAGGATCTATTCAAACAGGTATAGCAATGTGTATGTTTTTAAATGAATATCAAGATGTATTTTTAGAAAATGATGGCAAATTAAAATATGGAATGTATGGCGGATTACCTTTTTCATCAGTTACATCTTTTATGGGTGGTATCCAAAAAGGAGTTGAATGATTTAATACTAATGTAGTTCGAAAAGATACTTCTAAATATAAAGAAGTTGAATTGATTAAATCTAATATAGGAGATTTTGCAGGTGGATTTGGACCAAGTCAAGGTAGTGAGTTAGCTTCTAACCTTTTAGCAAATAAAGCAGATGTTATAGTACCAATTGCTGGACCTCAAGTTTGAAATGTGATGAATATTATTCAAGAAAGAAATTATAAATCTGTAATTCTTGGCGTTGACTCAGCAATGGAAAATGATTACCAAAACAAAGACTTAAAATTCACTAGTTCAAAAGGTAAAGTTGGCAATGGTAAATATGTTCAATTTTCTTCATTAAAAGATTTGAGCTTAGCAACACAAAAAGTATTAAGAATAATCAATAATGGTGGAATGCTACCAAGTGATGAAGAATTAAAACAATACAACGAAACATCAAATGACTATAAAGGTTTTTATGATACATCAAGTAAAAGAGGTGGATTTGGTACAGTAGCTATAGGAAATATGGAAAATGGATGTGTAAAAGTTTCAGATGCAGGATTACCATTTTATGAACAAGCATTACAAATAAGTGGTAAAAGTATTGATTGAACTTCTCCTATATACAATGATCCAAACAATATGGTATATATTGGATCAGATGATAAACCACTTAATTATGGAAAAGAATCAGAAGGTGGAATAGCTCAAGAATTTAAATCAATTACAATAGGCGAAGAAAATAAAGTATTAAATAAAAAGAACTTAATAACTAAAGATAATCAAAAAGATAAAGATAAAATGAGAGTAGTATTATCTACTAGTACATCAGTATTGATGGATAGTTCATTTTCACAATCATGTTATGAAGGTCTATATTATTACTATCAATCAATGGGAATAGACATTCCACCAACATCTAATACTAAATCAATATCTAATTTTAACTTTTATAAGAAAAATGAGGAGGAAATTTAATGGCTAAAAATAAAAATAACAACAATACAAATTATGCTATTGAAATGTTAAATATTTCCAAATCATTTTTAAATGGAAAAATAATAGCAAATGATAACATATCATTAAAAGTAAAAGAAAATGAAATCCATGCACTAATAGGAGAAAATGGTGCAGGGAAATCAACGTTAATGTCAATATTATTTGGTATTTACTCTCCAGATTCTGGAAAAATAAAAATTAATGGTAAAAATGTTTATTTTAGTTCAGCCAAAGATGCATCTGCAGCAGGATTGGGTATGGTTCATCAACATTTTAAATTAGTACCTACTTACACAATATATGAGAATATTATTTTAGGGTGTGAAGATACTAATAAATATGGAATATTAAAGTCAGAACAAAGTAGAAAAAAAATAAATGATTTAATTAAAAAATATAATTTTAATTTAAATATTGATGAAAAAGTTTCTAATTTAACTGTAGGTCAAGAACAAAAAACAGAAATATTAAAATTACTATATAGAGATTCAAATATTTTAATATTTGATGAACCAACTGCAGTTTTATCTCCAGATGAAATAGACAGTTTTCTAAAAATGATTTTAGATCTTAAAAAAGATGGAAAAACAATAATTATTATTACTCACAAATTTTCAGAAATTAAATCTGTTGCAGATAGAGCTACAATTATAAGACTTGGAAAATATATTGATGATTTTGATGTTAAATCAAAATCTATTGAGCAAATGGCAAAACTAATGGTTGGTAAAGATGTAAATATTATTAAAAATAATATTAAAAAAGAATTTGGAAAAGAAATCTTAGATGTAAAAAATTTAATTATTAATAAAAACAACAATTCTTTTAAAACAATAGATATATTATTAAATCCAGAATTAGTTAAACTAAAAAAATTATTTAAAAAAGAAATTTCATTAAATAAAGAAAATATTTTAAATAATAGTGAAGAATTAAAACAATCACTAAAAAATATAAAAGAATTAATTTCTATACAAAAACAAAATCATAAAGAAAAAATAAATAACAAAATTTCATTATTAATGCAAAAAAAGAATGAACATAATGAATTAAAAATTAATAATAAAATTAGTAAATTAAATGATTATTTAAATAAGTTTGAAAATATTTTTGATGAAAATATTTTAGATAATTCTATTAATTTTAAAATTAGATCTGGTGAAATTTATGCTGTTGCAGGTGTAGAAGGAAATGGTCAATCTGAATTAGCATTAATAATATCTGGATTGTTAAAAAATGATTATGCTATTATTCATTTAGAAGATGAAAACATTTCTAACTTATCTATTAACGAAAGATATATTCATGGAATATCACATATTCCAGAAGATAGACATAAACATGGTTTAATTTTAGATGAATCAATATATATGAATATTGCTTCTAATAAAATAGATAAAAAACCATATTCTAAAAATGGTTTTATAAATCAATACAATATTAGAGAAAAAGCTAT
>CASEQO010000080.1 GCA_949290035.1 uncultured Mycoplasmataceae bacterium | reverse complement strand
ATTTTTAATAAATTTAATGAAATTATTTTTATATCATTTGATATATTTTTATCTTCAAATAAATTTTTAATAAATGATAAATCATAATTATCAAATTTATCTTTGTAATTATCAAAATAATTAATTAGAGCTAATTCAGAACCTTCATTATTTTTTTTAATAAGACTAATTAACTCTTCTTTAGAAAAATTATTGTATGTATTTTTTGGATTGTTATAATTGTAATTATATTGCGCTTCATATAATTTTTCTTCAAATATTTTTATGTATTCTAAAGACATATATGGAGAATCTAATTCATCTTGAAGTAGATTAATTGATTCTAAAAAATTATTTTCTTTATTATGTATATCTACTTTTTTTAAAATATTGTCATAGTATTTATTTAAATCACTCATAGTTATTTCTCAGACATGTTTTTAAATTTATTTCTTAATGATAATAGCAATTTCACATTATATTTTTGTATGATTTCATTAATTGCTTTTCTATTATTTAGTTTACTTGTTTCATTTTCAATTATCTTAATTAATTTATTACCATAATTGAATTCAGTTTTATGTAAATGAAATTCATTTTCATCTAATAGCTTAAATTCTTTATTAACATATATTTTTATATCAAGATCAAAGTCAATATATTTTATAGCTTCTTCTTCATAAATAAATGGAGAAGCTATATTTATATAATATGAAAGGGAATTATCAGAGTTTATTGTAACAATAATGTTATATCATTTATTTTTTGGAAAGAATCAAAAGCAATCTTTATTTGAAGTAGATTTAAAATTTCTTTTTGAATTCTTTTCTGATGTAACAACTGTTGTATTTTTTTTAGAAACACAAATATATTCATCATTTTCATCAACTATAATAGGAAACTCTCAAACTCTATATAGTCAACCATTTTTTTTATAACCATGTACCATTATTTTTTTTCCTATTTTAGATTTATTCATGACTCCTCCTTTCCATTTATTAACGTATATATTTAAAAAAATATTTGCAAATTATTTTTTTAATTTTGCAAACATTCTATTTTTGTAGTTTTCAACACCTGGTTGATTAAACGGATTTACACCTAGTATTCTTGCAGACATTGCAAGTGCTTTTGAAAATCATGAATACATATAACCAAAATTATATGGATTCATTTCATCTATTTCTAAAACAATATTTGGAACATTACCTTCAATTGAATGTGCTTCTATTGTACTAACAGCAGCAACATTATTTATTTCAAATACAGTTTTATTATTTACAAATGATAAACCATCATCATCTTCAAAGAAAGATGATAATTTAGTATCAAACATAGGTTTATTTAATAATAAACTTGTTTCAAAAAATATTTTTTTACCGTCTTGAAGATATTGACCTACTGAATGTAGATCAGTAGTCATAGGTGCAACTATAGGTAATATACCTTTACTATTTTTACCTTCTGATTCAGCAAATAATTGTTTTAAATGTTCAGAAAAATAAAATAATTGAGGTTCATAAGTAACAAATACTTCAACATCTTTTTTCATTTTTTTATGTAAATAGTTTCTTAATATTGCATATTGATAAGCACTATTTTTACTTATTGAAGCATTGCTTGTGTCTTTTAATGCATCCTTAAATCCATTAATCATTGATTTAATATCAATTCCTGCAACTGCGCAAGGAAATAATCCAACAGGACTTACAACAGAAAATCTTCCTCCTACATCATCTGGAATAGGAAATGTTCTTCAGTTATATTTATTTGCTAATTTTAATAATGTACCTTTATTAGCATCTGTTATAGCCACAACTCTTTCGCTTGCACCCTCAGAACCATATTTTTCTAGTAATAATTTATAAAACATTCTTAAAGCTAATGCTGGTTCTAATGTAGTACCTGATTTTGATACAACAATAATAGCTAAATTAGTTTTTTCAGATAATTTTTTATATAAATCTGTTAGATATGATGAAGATATATTGTTAGCATAATAGAAATTAATTTCTCTATTAAAATATGGTAGACACATATCAATAGCAGCTTTAACACCTATAAATGAACCACCAATACCTATTAATAGTACATTTTTAATGTTTTTATCTTTAATTCATTCTTTAGAAATACTAATCATATTTTCAATCATAGACTCATCTATAACATTTGGATAAGTCATTCATCCAGTCATTTCTGATCCTGGAAATTTTTTTGTTTTAAATGAATCATGGATTTTTTTACATTTTTCTTGATATTCATCAAAAACATTTTTTGTATCCACTTGTTTATTTAAATATTTTAAATTTAGTTTAATCATATTAAATCCTTACTTTTTTATTTTACTAAAAATTATTAAATTAAAACAAAAACTTTTTAGTAATTAAAAAATACTCTAATTAGAGTATTTTATTTTTCAAATATTGTTGAAACTATTATTGGGTTTCTTTTCTTGTTTTTTCAAATATAATATTTTGATATTTCTTCTATTTTAGTTTTAATTTCTTCATTATTTATCTTAGAAGAATTATCTAATATTTTTTGTATTTCTTCTTTTATTGAATATGTTATTTTTTGAACAAGATTTATAGTTTCTTTAACATAAAAAACACCTCTTGTTGACACTTGTGGGTTTCCTATTATACTTTTTTTTACTTTATCTATATTCAAGATTACATTAAATATACCTTCACTAGAAATTTTTTCTCTTTCTGAAATTAAATTTAATGAATTCTTAGAAACTCTTTTTCCATCAATAATCATAGGTTCAACATCAATATATTGATCTGTTTTATAAACTTCTTGATTATCAATTTCTACAACATCACCATTTTTTACAATGATGATACTATCTTTATAAAACTCTCCTAATACAGCATTTTCTTTCATTACTTTAAGCATTTTATATTCACCATGAATTGGAATTATATATTTAGGATTTACTAATTTAACCATTAATTGTTGTTCTTGACTTGTTGCATGTCCTGAAGCATGAAAAACACCATCAACTTTATGCTGTAATACATTAGCTCCTGTTTTATATAATTTATTTACAAGCTCCTCTACAGATAAAAAGTTACCTGGAATAGGATTAGATGAAAGTAAAAAAGTATCAGTTGGCTTTATAACAATTTTAGGGTGTTCGCCTAAAGCAATTTGATTCAAAGCAGCTTTTTCTTCACCTTGCGAACCTGTTAATATAAATAATAATTCATTATCTTCATAATTATCAATCTCTTTACTTTCTATGAAGTCAGATGAAGATACATCTAAAAATCCAATCTTTTTAGCTATTTGAATATTAGAATTCATTGATCTACCAAAAATACATATTTTTTTATTCATTTTTGTAGCAGCTTCAATAATTTTTTCTATTCTTAATAAATTTGATGAAAAAGTTGAAATAAATAATCTTCCTGGAACATTTTTCATAACATTTATAATGTTATCTATTATATGAACTTCTGATCCAGAAAATCCATCAGTTTCAGAGTTAGTAGCTTCACATAAAAATAATGTTATATCTCTTTTAGATATTTCAGATATTTTTTGAATATCTGTTTGTTCATCTAAACAAAAATCAAATCTAAAATCACCAGCAGAGACAATATTTCCATTTGGAGTATTAATACATATTCCATAACTATCAGGAATCGAGTGAGAAACTCTAAAAAAATCTACTTTAAAATGTTTAGTGTGTATTTCTGAGTTTTCATTAAATACTTCATTTTCAGGCATTTTTATTTTAAATTCAGATATTTTCTTTTTTATTAATTCCAT
>CASEQO010000079.1 GCA_949290035.1 uncultured Mycoplasmataceae bacterium | reverse complement strand
ATAACTATCAAATTTACCAATTTGCTTAATTAATTCTTTATCTAAAGTCTCATGGTGTCTTTCAATAACTCCATTACATTCTGGTTGTCCTAATGGAATGTGTTGCTTTTCAATATTATGTTTTTTTAATAAGTTTGCATAGTTATCAGAATAAACAAAATTATTAGATTTAAACACCATTGCATTATCTGTTCTAATTCTTAATATTTTCATATTAAAGTTAGTTCTAAAATAATCAATCATGTTTCTAACAGCTTGTAATAATTCTTCCATTGTTTGACTTTTAATAAGCTGCATATAAAGTAATTTAGATTGTTCATCTTTAGCATCAAAAATAATAATTGGTTTACCAGTTGGAGACTGCTTTTTACCAATTATTTTTAAATCCATTTGCAGATTACCAAAACTTAAGTTGTAATGTCTTAAAGGATGTTTGATAATCTTTTTAACTTTCTTTTCTCTATCATTTCTTGGATCATCTCAAATCATTTTAATAATTGTTTTCATAGAGATGAATTCATATTCATTTGTTTTTCTTAAATAATAAAAAATAGTTTGAATAGGTCAATGATCATCATAGTATTTATTACAAACTCCTTGTCTAAATTTTTCATTGTATTTATAGTGAATTTTCTTAGGTCTTTTAGATTTTAATAATAGACCGTTAAATTTCTTTGTTTTAAATCATAATGTGATTTTATCTAGGTAAGTGTAAAACGTTGATTTAAAGTGATTTAAACCAAGTTTTACAATAGCTTTTCAATAACTGATTCCTTCTAATACTGATAAATCATAAATTCTTTTAATATCTAATATGTTTTTGTTTAATTGAATTAAATTGTTGTATTCTACACTACAATTAATGATTTTAGATTGTTGTGTATAGTATTTGTTAAATGCTTTAAAAAATCTATTTAGATTTGTCATAATTTTTCTATGTCCTTTGTTATCTTATGTTTTCTTGTTCTTTTTAAAATAAAAATAAGCATTACTGCTTATTTGAGTCGCTTTGGTTCTTTTTAGTTATTTTAAAATTATATTTTTTTGATATCTCGTTAATCAAATAAATAAATGAATAAATTAATAGCATTACTCCAATAATTATATAAAATATTGAGATTGGAGATCATTTTACAAAACCATAATCTTTTAAAAGAACCATTTCGTTTGAAACTTCTGTATAGCTAGAATCTTTAATTTCATTAAAAATTTTTAAATTATCTGAAAATCAATAAACAAACATAATACCTATAATTAATAAAATTAGTCATAAAAACCATTTTAGAAAGATTTTCGCATAATTTTTTTTCATATCAATCTCCTTTACTAATCTAATTAAAACAAAAAAAAAAAAAAACAAGAGGAATTATAAAATTATTTCATCTTGTTTTGATTTTCTTTTTCTTTTTTGTATTTTTCCATTTTAGTTTTAAGCTCTATAAAAGACATATTTACTAAAGTATCAATACTAGTTTTTTCATTTGCTTTAAATTGCATATCTAATATATTTTCTTTTGGATCATAATATATGTAATTTGATTTTTCGTCATCATATATTTTTATTTTATTTTTCTTATTTCTTTTAGATTCTTTAGACTTATTTATAGTATCTATGAAATTTAAAGCTAGTTTTCATATTCCATTAATAAATGGAAAATATAAACCAATAGATATGATAAATGCAGATAGATTACCAGGTTCTTTTATTCATTCTAAAAACTTATTTAGTAAATATTTATTATCTACATAAAGAATAGTAACTATTAATAGTGTTGGAATAGCTATAATAGTTAATGATATTAATAAAAACTTAAATATTTTCTTCATCAAATTCCTCCTTTTCATTTTTTAAGTTTTCTAATTCTTGTTTTAGTTTTTGATTTTCTTTTTCTAGTTCATCATTTTTTCTTTTTAAAGCTATAGATAGTTAATTATAAATAGATTCATATTCATTTTTATTTATTTCATGATTTTCATATAATGATCTAGAATCATTCATAACTCTTTTTATAGTTATTGGTTTTCCTACAGATATAATAAATCAGCAAACATAGCTAAGTAAAAGAATAAATGGTAGGAAAAATACTCCTACACTAGGACTAGCTATTATTCATACTAATATAGGACATTCTATTGTATTTATTCCAACTCATTGAGTTTGAATAATCATAGTGATAAAAACAAATATTCCTATTAGTACAATAATAGATACAGATATTCAATACAATAAATTATTTTTACTTTTATTTAGTTCTTTAATTTTGTTTTTAATTTTTTCTAATGTTTTCATAATTTAATACCTATTTTTTGTTAATATATTTGTGTTATCTATTTTTTGAAATGAATTACTAATGTTGTATTCAAATGATTTTTCTTGATCATCATCGCTATCAATATAATTTAAAATAGCTTTAGATGCACTATTTAGAAAGCTATAATGATAGTCTTCTTTGATTTTCGAGATGTATCATCCTTTATTTATCATTTGCTTATTTAAACTTAAGGATATATCAACTGTTTTTTCTTCATTTTTATCTAATAAAAAATCAAAGATTTTTTCTGTTGAAAATGAAAATTTATCTGCAACAACATTAAAATATGTTGAAAATGAAAATGTTGCTTTTGATTGATATACTGTATCATATTTAAATGGTCTATCTATTTTTGCTTCACCTCTTTCTTTTCATACAGGTTTGCCTACTGGACCATCAGAAGTTTCAGAATAAAATTTTCTATAATAACAATAATTATCATCACATCTTAGATATCCTGATATTTTAATATTTGTACCTTCATTCATGTAGCTTTTATCACATTCTAATAATATTTTTTTGTCTCCTTGAACTTTAGTGAATTCTATTTCCCCAATTAACTCGATATTAAATGCATCAGAAGGCAGAACTGACTTTAATTCATCTAACGTTGGATATCTATTAGAATTTTTTAACGTGATTGTTTTCTTTATATCTGTTTTTGAATTAGACATTGCATATTCAGTTATCATCTTTTTTGAATTATTGATATTTTTAAAAAATAAATAGCAATGGTATTTTAGTTCTGAATCACTGTCTAATGAATCGATTTTTAGTCTAGGTAGATATTTTTTATCATCTAATGACGATAGAACATGAATTTTATTTTTTATTTCAATGTCATTATCATTTATAAATAGATTAAAATATTTCGATTGTAATGTTATATGTATTATAGGTAATTTAGAATCACTTACAAAACTACCATTTGTATTAAATCCATAACCTTCTAAACTTGGTGTGTCAATAAATAATTCAAATCAATATCATAATTTGTCTTTATGATCATTAGTTAAAGTGTCAGAATATGAAAAAGGGCTATATACATAATGACTTAATGAAAAACAAATAGCTTGAAATACTTTAAATTCTATAGTATCTATTACATTAGGATTTTTCATTTGAAAATCAAATATTAATTGTGTATTTATTTCTAATGCTGTTTTATTAGCATAAGTAGCATTATAGTATTTAATGAAATCTTCATTGTTTTTATCAAACATAGAAAAGTTCATATTAAATATGTAGCTAATTAATATTATTTTTTTAAGCAATACTATTAAATTATCAATATACTTATTTTCTTTTCCTTCTAGTTCATTATTATCTTTAAATAATTGAAATATCTTTCCTATATCAGCATTATCATTAACAATAATTTCTTTTAATAAAATCAAAGGTAATTGATTTTTAACAGAAAAATTAAATATCTCTAATTCTGCTTTTTGGTTTAGATTACTTAAATTAGCTATTACTGGAACTATTCCATTATCACTAACTAGCTCTAAATCTAATTTTTCATCTTTAATTTCAATGCCTAATAAATCATTTTTAATATCTCCAACCACTTGAATAGTTTGATATACACTTTCCAAAGGTATTTCATAGCTAATACTATTAATTTTTTTAATATTAGGTAATGATTCTATTAATTTAAAGTTAATAGTACAATTCTTACCTATTTCCATTTTTTTAATAGCTTGTAAAGCTATATAAAATAGATTTACTAGATTATCATCTAGCTTGTCATCATCATTTAGTTCATTAATAGCTTTAGTAGAACCATCACCTAAAAAATAAACCATTTCATCTTTAATGAATTGTTCATTTACTGTAAAAACAAATGTTTTATTTGTTTTTTCTAAAAAGCTCATATTATCATTTGTAATAAATCCATAATCAGTATTTATTTTAAGTCCTACATCACTTTCATTTTGACTCATGACTTTTATTTGTGGACTAAAAGTACATGATTCAAATATACCTTCTATTGTTTTATAATACTTAATCTTTAAAAAGTTATTAGTATTAGCACTAACAATAGATTCAATATTGTTATCAAAATCTACGATTTCATAAACATATAGTTTATGAACATTATCTGGGTCAGAGAAATAATCTCTGACTTGTTGCATATT
>CASEQO010000078.1 GCA_949290035.1 uncultured Mycoplasmataceae bacterium | reverse complement strand
AGTGATTTTCAAAATAAGGATTCAATTTCTTTGTTAATATCAAACATATTTATAAACATTTTTTATAAAAATGAATTTAATTTTGAATTATATCAATATTTCTTTAAGTATTGCTTTTTTCCATTATTCTTAATAATATTAAGTTTTGTTTGTTCATCTATTTTAGACTATTATTCATTATATTCATTTAGAAATTTAAAAAAAATTCCAATTATATTATTTGTTTATTCATTAATAATATATTTATTAATTAAAGAAGATCTAAATATTTTATGATTAAATGTAATTTATAGTAATTTTTACTGAGTGATTCCAATTATCATTATTTCTTTTTCATTAATGTACAAACATAAATTAAATATAATTACTTCTAATGAGCTTTTTATTTTAATTAATTCAATTGTTTTATCAGTTCCATTTTTTGGAAATAAATTGAGTATTTTTTCTATATTGATAATGATTTTGTACGTATTATATGTTTCAATTTATAAAGTTAACTCATTTTCTTATGAAGTTCTAAAAGTTATATCATATGCATTCTTATCTTTTTCACTTTCAAATTTTTATTATTTAGATAATAACAAGTCGTATATTTATATTATTTTATTTGTAGCTTCTATTTTGTTTTTAATCATTATATATATGTTTAATAAAACAAATAGATTTTATTCATTTGTAAATAGAATAGATAAATTTGTTAATAAATATATCTATATAATAATTTTATTAATATTAGTTATTGAAATATTAGTATCTATGCTAATAAATGATTTTGATTTTAAAATTTATTATAATTTCTTTTTAATGGGTAATAATTTTATATTCAATGTAGTTACTTATGTTATTTTTTGAGCTTATTCAATTTTAATGATTTTATATGATTTTAGATATAAAAATAAACCATATTATTATAAATTACCTATATTGTCATTATGTTTGTATATGGTTATTGTTAATAATCCTTTTTTTATGAATTTATTTTCTATATTATTAAATTATGATGAATTTTTAAATTATTTTAATTTATTTTCATGAATTATAATATTAGTTGTAGTTTATTTTTCTTTTAGTACTTTGTATATTTCAAAAGACATGATAGGCAACACTTTATTTTTTAATAAAAGTAATTTATTAAGTACTGATTTAAGATATAAAATATTTAGTATTTCATTAGATTTGATAATTTTATCATTACAAATAACACCACCTATTTTAATATTTATTCATGGAGCTTAATAATGGAAGATATAAAAAAAAGAATAGATTTATTAAAATCTAATTTAAAAAAATGAGAATATGAATATTATGGTTTAGATAACCCTTCTGTTTCTGATTTTGAATATGATCAAGCACTTAAAGAGCTTATTGAATTAGAAAAAAAATATCCTGAATTTCTAACAATTGATTCACCATCTCAAAGAGTAGGTGGGGTTATTTCAAATAAGTTCGAAAAGGTGAAGCATAGCTTTCCAATGCTTTCTTTATCAAATGCTTTCAATAAAGAATCAATACAAAAGTTTATTGATGATATAAAAAAAATTAATAATAAAGCTAATGAGTTTTTTGTAGAACCTAAAATTGATGGGTTAAGTATATCTTTAATATATGAAAATGGTATTTTGATAAGAGGTGTCACTAGAGGGGATGGAGAAACAGGTGAAGATGTTACTACAAATGTAAAAACAATTAAAAGTATCCCATTAGAAATACCTTATAAAAATAACATAGAAGTTAGAGGAGAAGTTTTTTTAGACAAAAAAACTTTTGAAAAAATAAATTTAGAAAGTGATAAGAAATTTGCAAATGCTAGAAATGCAGCTGCTGGAACATTAAGAAATTTAGACTCTAGTATTGTAGCAAAAAGAAATCTTAAAGCAATTATATATAATATACCAAATCCAGAAGAACATAATTTATTTAAACACTCAGATGTAATTGATTTCTTAAGAAAAAATAATTTTATGATTGCTAAAGAATCTGAACTTTGTTTTGGATTTGATGGTGTATCAAAAAAAATAGATTGATTTTATAAATATAGACAAGAAATAGAATATGATATTGATGGTATAGTTATAAAGCTAAATGATTTAACATTATATGATGAAATAGGATATACATCTAAATTTCCTAAATGAGCAATAGCTTATAAATTTCCTGCAGAAATTGTAGAGTCAAAATTATTAGATATTAAAATAACAGTTGGAAGAACAGGAAAGATTAATTATATAGCTAACATAGAACCAGTATTATTAAATAATACTATTGTTTCTAATGCTACTTTACATAATTATGAATATATAAAAGAAAAAGATATAAAAATTGGTGATTATGTTTCTTTATTTAAAGCAGGTGAAATAATTCCTAAAATAATTAAACCTATTTTAGAAAAAAGAAGAGATGTTATTGAATTTAACAAACCTACAAATTGCCCATATTGTAATAGCAAACTTTTCAAAGAAAAAGATGAAATTGATTTATATTGTTTAAATGAAAAATGTGATGCAAGAATAATTGAATCAATAATTCATTTTTGTTCAAGACAGGCAATGAATATTGAAGGTATATCAAAATCTATAATTAAAAAATTGTATGATGAAAATATTATTAAAATATATTGAGATCTATATGAATTAAAAAATAAAAAAGAATTGATTATTTCAAAAGATTTAAATATAAAATATAAATCGTTTAACAATTTGATAAATGGAATTGAAAAATCAAGAACTAATTCTTTAGAAAGGTTGATTTTTGCATTAGGTATTAGACATGTTGGTGAAGTAGCATCTAAACAACTTGCATTAAAATTTAAAAGCTTAAATAATATAATTAATGTCTCTATAAATGAACTTTTAAAAATAGATGATATTGGTGATAAAATGGCAATATCTATATCAAATTTTTTTAATGAAAATAATTTTAATAAACACCTAGAAAAGATAAATAAATATCAAATAAATACATCTTTTATAAATGAATTTAATGATATTGAAATTAAACAAGAAAATACTAAATATAAAAATAGGATAGTATTAATTACAGGGTCATTTTCAATTTCTAGAAATGAAATTAAAAAAATCTTAACTGATTTATATGGGTGTAAATGTGTAAGTTCTATTAGTAAAAAAGTGGATTTAGTAATAGCTGGAAAAAACTATACTCAATCAAAAGTAGAACAAGCAAAATCACTAAATATAGAAATAGTTTATGATGAATTTTGAAATTAGTAAATTAATTTAAATAAATGATTTTAGTATAATCATTTATTTTTTTAATTAAATATATTTTGTTAATTTATATATAATTAATTAAAGGTACATATGTCTTTTATTTTTAATAATTTTATAAACCAAAATATTTTGAATGAAATATATATTAATATAGCAATCTTTTTATTAATAATTATT
>CASEQO010000077.1 GCA_949290035.1 uncultured Mycoplasmataceae bacterium | reverse complement strand
ACCTGTTCTATTTTTAGAAAGAACACCATTTTTTAAAACATGTTTTAATAATTTTTTATACTCTTTCATAAATATTTCCAAAAATTAATATTCTTATTATATTAAATAAACATAAAAGATATTAATTTAATATTTTATTTTTTAATTGATTTTATGCCTTTTTTATACAAATCATAATTTCTAATATTTAGCGTGGCATTTAGATAAAATTTGCATTCCTTAGTGAAATGAAAAATATTTTAAAAACTTTAAAATTAAAATTATATTAGTTAACACAATTTCATATATATAAAATTATGTTTGTCCTTCTATTAACAATATAATTTTAAAAAAGTGTAATTTTTTAAAAAAGTGTAATTTTTTAAAAAAGTGTACATTTAATGTTATAAAATATATTTATTATGAGTAATAGATTTTTACAAGAAAAATTAGAAAAATGATTTTCATCATATAAAAAACCTCTTATAATAGATGGTGCAAGACAAGTTGGTAAAACTACTACTATAAGAAATTTTTTAGATAGTAAAAACACAAATTATATTTTTATAGATTTCAAACAGTTACATAATAATGAAATTTTAAAAATAATAAAAAATGATAATATTGATGTACTTGTTAATTTCATTGAAGCAAAATATGAAATAAAAAAAGAAAATATGATCATTTTCTTTGATGAAATTCAAGAATGTATAGAAATTATTTCATTATTAAAATATTTTAATGAAATCTATCCATATATAAAAGTTGTAGCATCAGGTAGTTTGTTTTCACTTGAATTTTCAAATAATAGTATATTTTATCCTGTTGGAAAAGTTAATATTATTTATATGTATCCAATAACATTTATTGAATTTTTAAAAATAATTAATAGAAATGATTTGATTGAAAAAATAAGTGATTGCATTATAAATAAAAAAGAAATTCCTAATAATATTCATGAAGAATTGTTAAACCTATTCAATGATTATATTTATATTGGTGGCATGCCAGAAGCTGTTTATTATTACGCTTCTAACAATGGACTAAGTAAAAAAGTTATAGATGATATAAAAGATATTAAAAATAATTTGTTAGAAACCTATAATAGAGATATTTATTATCATTTTAAATCTAGTGATATGAAGGTAAAAGTTATATCTATATTAGATAATTTGCATATTCAATTAAATAATCAAAATAAAAGATTCATGTTAAGTATGATAAAAGAATCAGAAACATCTACTAAACCAAGAATGTCAAGATATAGAAACACTATAAATAAGTTAATTATTTCTAATATTGTAAATCAATTACCTTGTGTTTATGAAATAGATCTGCCTTTATATAATTATTTAGATGAATCATCATTTAAATTATTTTATAATGATATTAGTTTTTATACAATAAGATATCCAGATATAATACCATCTAAAATGGTACCAACAAATCAAACATGAAATTCAATAAAAGGTGGTTTGTATGAAAACTACGTAAATAGTGAATTAACATGTTATTTTGACACAAGAAAATTTTATTATTACAAAAATAAATCTAGTACAAAAGAAATTGATTTTGTATTTGATTATGATGATAAATTGTATTTAATAGAAGTTAAATCAAATATTAATAATAAATATAACTCATTAAAAAACTTTTATTGTCAACATAATAAAATTTTAATAAAGACTGATTTAAATAATTTTGACTTTAGCAAAGATCATTATATAAATATCCCTATTTATGCAATTGGATGATATTGTAATTTAGTAATAAACAGAAGTGATAATATTTAATTTTTTAAAATTTTATATACTTAAAAAAGTTAGATATTAATTTCCAATATGTCTATGCCTACTAGAAAAAATATCAAATTAATACTATCATTAATAATATTACAAATATTATTCTTTCTTTTTGTACTATTAAATATGTATTATATACATAAATAAGTTTTTAAATAATAAAAATTAATAATTGATTTTGATATAATATATACACATTATTTTAAGGAAATAATATGCCTTGTAAAAGAATTAAAATAAATAAGGATAAATGTATTTCTTGTGGTGCATGTATTGCAACCTCTCCGAATCAAGCTATTGATTTTGATGAAAATAATAAAGCTGAAGTTAATCCAAAAATTGTTAAAGAAGATGACGAAATTGTAATAGATGTATGTCCAGTAGAAGCAATATATTTAGAAGAATTTGATGAAGATAAAAAAGAATATAAAAAATAATCCTAAATGGATTATTTTTGTTTACTTAACAGAATTTCATCAATTCATTAATTTTGAATGTAGCTCAATTTTTTCTTCTTTTACAATATCAGCAAGATCTTTAAAATTTAGTATTGAATTATATTTTATTTTAGATTTTTTAAAATTTAAATCTGCAATTTTAAAATTATAAGTAAATATAGACATTACATCTACTGATTTACATTTTTCATTTTTTAAAATATCAGCAGCTTTTAAAACTGAGTCACCAGTAGTAACTAAGTCCTCTATTAGTAAAACTCTTTGCTTTTTAACATCAGAACCTTCTACTAATGAACCAGTACCATGATCTTTTGCTTTTAGTCTAACATAACTCATTTTTTTATTTAACGATTGTGCTATAAATGCAGATCAGGGAATACCTGCTGTTGCAGTTCCTGCAACTACATCATATTTATTTACATCAATGTTTTCAATAAAATAATTTACAATATGATTTCTTAATTCTACATTGCCTAATATTTTTCTGTTATCACAATATATTATTGATTTAATTCCAGATGCAAAAGTTATTTCTTTTTCTGTATTTATTTGAATTATTTTTTCTTTTAAAAGAGTTTTTAATATTTCTTTTTTAGTCATTTTATTCCTCGTATATTATTTTTCCATTATAAATTGTTTTTATTACTTTTGAACTAAATTTTCAATTTTCAAAAGGAGTTCATTTAGATTTTGATAAAATATCTTCATTTTTTATTTTATGATTATAATTTTCATCAATTACTATTATGTTTGCTAAAAAGTTTTTTTGTATTTTACCTACTTTTTTCAAACCTAAAATTTTAGATGGTAAATATGAATATGCATTTATTATTTTTTGATAATCTATTTTGTTTTCTTTTACTAGATTAATTAGTAATTTTAGTGAAGTATCTACTCCAGGAAATCCATATAAGCCTTTTTCTATTTTTTCTTCAATAGTGTGTGGAGCATGATCAGTAGCATAAATTACTTGATCATCTAAAATAAATTGATTTAATATAAATTCTTTATCTTCTTTACTTTTTAGAAATGGTTTTACTTTTGATATATTCTCATTTTTTATAGAATTAATATCTAAAAACATATGATGTGGAGCAAATTCATAAGTAAGATTTTTATATGTTTTTTTTAATTCTTTAGCATATTCATATTCTTTTTTTGAACTAATGTGACATATATGTATTTTTCTATTAATATTTTTAATATATTTAGGTATATCTAAAATAGATTCATTCTCTGCATGAAATAAATATAATGTATTTATATTAAATATTCTTTTATCTAAATTAGATAAATTAAAATTCATTTTTCCTGTTGATTCATTTAAAAAAATTTTAATCCCTTTAGCTTTTTTACACATTTTTTTAACGTCTTTGTAATTGGACTTTTCATCTAACCCAATAAAAAAATATGCTTTAATATTTAAATTTATAGATAAATCTATTTTTTTATTTAACATTTCAATAGTTGTTGTTGGTGGAATTGAATTAGGCATGTCACAAAAAGTAGTTATTCCGTTTTTTATACATGCATTTGATCCTGTTTTAAATGTTTCTTTATATGATAAATTAAAATCTCTCATATGAGTATGAATATCTACCATCCCTGGTAATACTAACTTATTTTGCAAATCAACTATTTTATTAATGTTTTTTGAAATAATTTCATTACTAGAAACTTTATTTATTTTTTTATCTTTAATTAAAATATTTACAATGCTACCATCATAAAGTTTACAATTATTTAATAATATTTTCATTTATATCATCCATAATTTTTTTAAAAGATAATTTAGGATTTTCTGAAGATGTTATCTCTCTTCCTATTACTATATAATCAGCTTTGTTTTTAAAAGCTTGTGAAGGGGTCATAACTCTAGATTGATCTCCAGTTTTTTGATTTAATCTTATTCCTGGACAAATTGTAATTAATTTATTATTAGATATTTTTTTTATTTTTAAAGATTCATTAGCTGAACAAATTACAGCTTTACAATTATTAGCCACTAAATTTTTTACAATATATTCAATTGAGTTTTGAATATTATTTTTTGTATTAAATGTTTTTTTATATGAAATATCATCAAAACTAGTAAGAATAGTAACATATGCTATTAATAAATCAGAATTGTTATTATTGTTAATTAATTCTACAGTTTTATCACTAACAGTTGAATGAACTGTTGTTATATTAACATTTTTTGAAATTGCATACTTAATTCCAGCCAAAACTGTATTTGGTATATCATTAAATTTAAGATCTAAGAAAATCTTTTTATTTTTCTTTTTTAAAAATTTTATTATTTTATGGCCATAATTTAAAAATGCTTCATACCCTATTTTATAAAAAATAATGTCATCACCTAATTCATTAATTAGTTTTTTAGCTTGATTAAATTCTTTAAAATCTAATGCCACAATTATTTTTTCATTGTAATTATTCATGTGCTATTCCTATTATTTCAGATATATTTTTTATTTTGTTTTCTTTACAATAATTTTCTAAATCATTTAATATTTTACTAATTATATTAGGCTCTACAAAAAGCATTGTTCCAATTCCAACTAATGATGCACCAGCCATCATCATTTTAATAACATCTTCATAACTAGAAACTCCACCACATCCTATAATAGGTATTTTAACAGCTTTATATACTTGATATATCATTCTTAAAGCTATTGGGAAAATAGCTGGTCCTGATAAGCCACCAAAAATATTTCCTAGCAATGGTCTCTTATTTTTAATATCTATTTCCATTCCTAATAATGTATTAATCAAACACAAACAATCAGCACCACCTTTTTCAGCTGCTTGTGCTATTTCTACAATATTTGTAACATTTGGAGAAAGTTTAACTATTAATATTTTATTTTTAATAATTTTCTTTATAGATTTAGTTATTTCATAAACCATATTTTTATCTGTTCCAAAAGCCATACCGCCACATTTAACATTAGGACAAGATATATTTAGTTCAATTAATTTTATTTTATGTAATTTAGATATTTTTTTTGCCATCTCAATATATTCTTCAATTGTGTTTCCATTAATATTAATAATTGGATTTTCTTTTTCTGATGTATTTGGATAGATATTTTTTATAAAGTAATCTATACCTGGATTTTCTAAACCAATACAATTTAATATCCCACTAGGTGTTTCAGCAATTCTAACTCCATAATTACCATCTCTTTTTTCTAGAGTTAAACCTTTTAAAGCTATAGCACCTAATGTTTGTTTTTTAAAGAAATTTTCAAATTCTTTTCCATATCCATAACATCCACTTAATGCTACTAAAGGATTATTAAACTCAATATTAAATTTATTTATTTTTAATACTTTACTCATAAATTAACTCATCCATATCAAATACTGGTCCATCAACACATACTCTTCGCATATTATTTTTTGTTTTAATAGAACATGCCATACATACTCCAAAACCACAACCCATTCTTTTTTCTAAAGATGCTAATGTTTTAATATTTTTTGATTTAGTTATTTCATAAGTTAATTTCATTAATATATTAGGACCACAAGTTAGTGCAATATCATAAGTATAATTATCTATGTTTTTGTTTAGCCAATCAATTGGGTTTCCCTTAAATCCAATTGTTCCATCATCACTACATGTTATTAAATTTATATTTAGTTTTTTTAAATGATTATAAATAGTTAAATTACTTTTTGTTTTAACTCCACACAAAAAAGTAATTTTATTTAAATTAGAAAAAGTCTTTGCAAATAAGTACATTGGATATATCCCTGTACCACCACATACTATTAAAATATTTTTATTTTTATATTCTCCAAAATTATTACCTATTGGTCCAATTACAGATATTTTATCATTAACTTTTAATTTAGATAAATTCAATGTTCCTTTACCAACAACATTATAAATAAAAGAAATTGTTTTTTTGTTTGTATCATAATCAAAAATAGCTATTGGTCTTTTTAAAACTATTGATGCATTATTAATAGCTATCATAAAAAAGTTACTAGGCTTTATATTATGAAAATCATTCCATTGGATTTCTAATAAATATTGTCTATCATTTAATTTTTTATTTTTTACTATCTTTGTAGAACTATTAATCATTTTTTGTTTCAAGTTCATCTATATTAAAAACTCTTTCACAATAAACACAAAATGCTTCTACATTATTATTTTTTTCTTTTAATAAAAAAGATGAAGACATATTTTTTTCATTATTTGTTATACATTTTGTAGTTTTACAAACTAATAGGTTATCTATTTTATTTGGTATTTTACAAATATGTTTTTTTACTATTTGACCATTTTCAATATAATTGATAGTTGATCCTGGAGAAAATAAAGAAATTATATCTATTTCATTATCTGATAATTCTTTATCTTCTATTTTTATAATTCCTTTTGAATTCATGGTTTTACTTTTTAAATTAAAAGCAAATGAAATCATTCCTTTTTTATTAGTAATATCCATTGCCTTAAATATTTTTTCTGTAGATTCATTTTTAATATGATCAATTACAATACCATTATCTATTCAAGCAATTTTTAAATTATTACTCATTTTGATCCCCTTTTATTAAATTTAATGATGTAGCTATCATAGCTTTTCTTACATATATACCATTTTGTGCTTGTTCAAAATATTTAGCATATTTTGTTTCATCTACATCTTTATGTATTTCATCAACTCTTGGTAATGGATGTAATACTATTAAATTATCTCTAACATTATTTAGATCACTTTTTCTTAAAATAAAATAATTTTTTACTTTTTCAAATTCATCTAATGATGAAAATCTTTCTTTTTGTAATCTTGTCATATATAAAACATCTACATCATTAATTATTTTATCAATACTATCAACTTCACTTCATTTTGTATTTCTTTCATTTAAATATGATTTAACATAATCAGGCATATTTAAAAACTTAGGAGATACAAATAATAACTCATTATCAAACATTGATAACGCCATTGATAAAGAATGTGTTGTTCTTCCATATTTCAAATCACCAACAATAGCAATTTTCAATCCAGTTAATTTCTTTTGTTCTTTTAAAATTGTATATAAATCTAAGAATGTTTGACTTGGATGTTGATTTGATCCATCACCAGCATTTATAATTGGTACATTAGAATTATGTGATGCTCATCTTGCTGCACCATCATTTGGATGTCTCATAATGATTAGATCTGAATATTTATCTAACATTTTAATAGTGTCACAAAGTGTTTCACCTTTTTGAATGGAAGTATTATCTGATGATGCAAAAACAATAATTTTTCCACCCATTTGATTTACTGCAGATTCAAATGATAATCTAGTTCTAGTAGAGTTTTCAAAAAAAACACAAGAAACAACCTTATTATTAAGGATGTCCTTGTGTTTACCTTCTTCAAATTCTCTTGCTAATACTAAAATATCACTTATTTCTTTTTTTGATAAATCTCTTATACTTATGAAATTTTTCATGATTATTCCTTATAGTGATATTTATGAGTAGCTAACTACTCCAATAAATAATACTATATTTTAGTTAAAAATATAAAAAATTTTAAATTATATTTTATATCTTATAAAACATAATAAAATTAGACTTCTATTATGTCTAATTTTTTATTTTTATAATTTCTTCAGCTTTTTTAGAATTTCCTAGATTATTTTCTCAAACTTTTTTTATTACATTAAAACTTTCTTGATCTTTTACATATATATTTTCAAGATTTGAACATCCTCCAAACAAATCAGTAACTTGAATTTGATTTCCATTTACATCAGTAAATGTCTCTTTAATAGTACATCCACTTATATCAATATTTATTAAATTTTCACATCCTTGAAATGAATAATTTGAAATAAATTGTAACTCATTACAATTACTAAAATCTACAACTTTTAAATTTATACAATTTCTAAAATAATTTTGTGTTAAATATTTAATCGGAACACCATTAATAATAAATTTTTCAAGTGTATTTGAAAATGAAAATAAACTACATATTGTAGGATCTTTAAAATTCGAATCTAAAATAACGTTGTCTCCAAAATGAAATCCATTATCTATAATATTTTTAACATTAACATAATATGAAAAATATTCATTTCTTGTTATTTCATCATCATAGTTATAATATCATTGATTAAAGTGAAAAGAAGAATAACTAAGATCTATTGTATCAATGTTTAAATTTCCATTTAAGAATCCAGGAGTAATTTTATCTAAGCGAATTGATTCAACTTCTTCTGGAATATATAGTACATTTGCATTATGCTCAGATTTATATTTATTAATTCTATCAACATAAAAATCAGCAATATACATTATGCGCCCTATTCTATCTTAAATAATGATTTATTATAATCACTATGTACATCAAATATATTTGTCAAAACATTTTTTAAAGAAGAATTTTGTTCATATGCATTAGCACTTTTTGATCAATTTATATCTATATCAAAATTAACATAAGCATTGTCTAATCCGCCTAATGGTTGATCTGTTGATCTTTTAATTGTAAAAGAATCTATATATGTAGAATCTAACTTTACACTATTTGGTTCTAGTCCATCATTTATTAAATTAGTTAATATGCTTTTTGACATAACAAAAGTATTAATATCTTTTGAATTGTTACTACTTTTAAAATATTCTTGTCAATTGCTAGTATTAATCATATTTGATAGTGAATTTTTCAATCCATTTAAATAAAAATTCATATCTATTTTGCCATTAATCATAGGAGGGTTAATAATAGCTGGCTCTTTATTTTGTTCACTAGATAAATTTTTATTATTATTTTT
>CASEQO010000076.1 GCA_949290035.1 uncultured Mycoplasmataceae bacterium | reverse complement strand
TCAACATTTCTTTAAAATAATTTTCATTACTTTTATAATCATAATTAAAAAAATTTGTTTCTCTTAAATGGTAAAAATTATTAATTATTTCTTTAAATATAGATAAATTATTATTTATTTTATTTTGCAAAAATTTATAAATATTTAAATCAAAGTTTTCTCCATTTTTATCACTTAAATTAAAAAATATTTCATTAATTTTATTTAAAACACTACTTTCACTCATAATATTTATTATAGAATAAAAATTATGATTTATAAAATAATGAATAGTATTTACAAATTAATATGACATTTTAAGAATTTTTAAATCTTTTCTTGTTTTTGAATAATATACAAATTTATTAGATTTGCAAAAAGCATTGCAAGTGTCATAGGACCAACACCATTAGGAACAGGAGATATTAATGATGCTTTTTTAATACAATCTTTAAAATCAACATCACCGCAAAGCTTATTATCTAGTCTATTTATACCTACATCTATAATTATTGAGCCTTCTTTTATAAACTTACTATTTACAAAATTTGCTTTACCAATAGCACTAACTAATATATCAGCTTTTTTTGTTATGTTAATTAAATCTTTTGTTTTTGAATGACATATTTGAACTGTACAATTTTCTTTTAAAAATAATGGTACTAATGGTTTTCCTACTATATTACTTCTTCCTAAAATAACAACATTTTTACTTGTTAATTCAACATTAGAATATTTTAACATTTCTATTATCCCTCAAGGAGTACAAGGAATTGATTTAATATATTTTGGTTGAACATTCTTAAATACTTTTCCTAAATTTTCTGGATGAAAACAATCTATATCTTTGTTTTGGTTAATAGCATTTGATATTAATTCTTCATCTATATTTTTAGGTAAAGGGTGTTGAACTAAAATACCATTTACAGATTTATCTTTATTTAATTTATTAATCAATGATAATAATTCATTTTGAGAAATTTTAGGTTTACTAATTATTTCTACATTAATTCCAATTCTTTGTCCAAGCTTTTGTTTATTTTTAACATATACTGAACTTCCATAATCATTTCCAATGTAAATAATAACAAGTTTTGGAATATCTTTATATTTCTTTATTAATGCTTTATTTTTTAATACAAGTTTTTTTATTATATTTTCTGAAATTAATTTTCCATCAATAACTTTATGTCTTAATGAAGAATAATAATAAATACTAAATTCTTTATTTTTTATTGTTTTATCTAATTGAAAAAACTTATCATTAAATTCTCATTTAAGATCACATTCATAATCTTTTTTTAATCTACTAATAATTAATTCATCACAATAGTTTAAAAACAAATTATATATTTCTTTTCCGCCAATAATAAAAACATCATTGTTTTCTGATAATTTTAATATCTCATTATAATCATTCATTATAGTAGCGCCTTCTATTTTTAATTTTTTATTATTGGTTAATATAATATTTTTTCTATTTGGTAATAATCTTCCAATTGATTCATAAGTTTTTCTTCCCATTACAACAATAGAGTTTAATGTTGTTTTTCTAAAATGTTCCATTTCTTCTTTTACATTTCAAGCTAATTTACCATTTTTAGAAATTCCATTATTTTTATCTAAACAAACTATTAGCTTTAACATAATTAAACTGCTACCTCAGCTTTAATAAATGGATGTGGGTCATAGTCTTCTAATTTAATATCTTCAAATTTGAAATCAAAAACAGATTTAATATCTTTATTTAAAATTAATTTTGGTAATTTTCTTTCTTTTCTTTTTAATTGAGTTTTAATTTGTTCTACATGATTTACATAAATATGACAATCACCAATTGTATGAATAAACTCACCCAATTCCAAATTACATTCTTGTGCTATTAATGCAGTTAATAAAGAATATGAAGCAATATTAAAAGGTACACCTAAAAATAAATCTGCACTTCTTTGATATAACTGGCATGATATTTTATTATCTCTTACATAAAATTGAAACAAACTATGACACGGAGGAAGCATCATCTTTGAAATATCATTTGGATTTCACGCACTAACTATTAATCTTCTTGAATTCGGATTTACTTTAATTTCATTAATAATATTTTTTAATTGATCTACACCATTAAAATCTCTTCATTGCTTGCCATAAACTGGCCCTAAGTTTCCATATTTATTTGCAAATGATTTATCATTTTTTATTTTTTCTATAAATTCATTAATAGTTTCATTTTTATAGTCTTTAGATTTTTTATAATTTTCAAAAGGTCATTCATTTCAAATTTTTACATCATTATCTACAAGATATTTAATATTTGTATCACCTTTAATGAATCATAGTAATTCATGTACTATAGCATTAAAATTAACTTTTTTTGTAG
>CASEQO010000075.1 GCA_949290035.1 uncultured Mycoplasmataceae bacterium | reverse complement strand
AAAATATGATATTATCAAATTAATAGTCTTTAAAAGATTAATTTTTTTAGGTTAATCATAGGGACATTTTGTTTAAAATTTAACAATATTATCAAACTTATATAATATAGATATATTAAATACGTACAAATATTTGTATATTTAAATCTGTTCTTCTTGTTTATTTTTTTGAGAACTAATAATAAACATAATTGAAATTAATATAACAATAATTGGCAATGCTATTAATACAATTCCAAAGATTGATATTATTTCAAAAGTAGATATATCTTTTTTCATATTATTAAGATCATCAATATATCTTTCTTTATCAAAAGAAATACTATCCTCTTCTGTTGTAGAATTAAGTTTTCTTATAGTAGTTTCTATACTATAGTCAAGCAAACTAGCACTACTACCATATGGTATTCAATCTTCTAAAACATTATCGTAATTTTTATTTAAGTAACTTAAATATATTTTACTTGTTACTTTATTTTTGATGTTTGAGTCAATTTTTCCATAATTAAACATACCAACACCAATAGAAATATATTCTAATTTTTCATTATTTAATTCTTCACTAATATAAATATCGTAATGATTTTTTATTTTATATTCTTGAAACCCAGGAACTAACAATAGCACTGTTCCTGATATTGCTATGAATGCTCCAGATAAAATTAAAAAAATATTTCTCCTTCTTGCTCTTCTATTCATAATTTCCCTAATAAATCTAAATATTATTATAATATTGAATGTTAAAAAATAACATTAAACTATTTCACCTATTAAAGTATTAAATCTAATTGATCTAATCTTAATATTTAAAAGTTTATTTTTTAGATTATCATCATTTTTAACAATAACTTCTATATATTCAGAACTGTGACCTTTTCAATAACCCGCTTGATTTGTTTCAAATAAAACCTCTAATGTTTTATCAATATATTTTTCTAAAACTTTTTTATTCATATCTTTTCTAACTTCTTCTACTTCTTTAAATCTTCTAGAAATTATTTTAGGGTCTATTTTCGTTAATTTTGACGCAGCTGTTCCTTTTCTTTCTGAATAAGGAAATATATGCATATCTAGAAATAATATTTTTTGAATGTTATTTAAAGATTTAATATGATCATCTTCTGTCTCTAAAGGGAATCCAACTATATAATCAGTTGTAAAAGTTGCATATTCAGATCTAGATTTTATTTTATTAATAATATTTAAAAATTCTTCAAATGTATATTTACGATTCATTTTTTCAAGGACATTATCTGAAGCAGATTGTAAGCATAAATGTCAATGCTGACAAAATCTATTTTTATTTGTACTAACTAAATCTATTATTTCATCACTTATTTGAAAAGGTTCAATTGATGAAATTCTTATTCTAAAATTTCCTTTGATATTATTTATCTCTTTTAATAGTGAATAAAAATTATTTCCTTGTTTATCTAAATAACCTGCAGTGTTAACACCTGTTAAAACTATTTCTTTGTAGTTTTCACTTATTAAATTTTTAATTTCATTGATAATTTTTTCAAGTGGTTTAGATCTTTGTCTTCCTCTTGAAAAAGGTATTATACAATAAGAGCACATATAATTACATCCATCTTGAATTTTAATAAATGCTCTTGTGTTTGATTTAAAAGATGATATACTTGATTCTTCAAATTCTTTTTCTATTAACAAATTATCTACTTTAACAACTTGTTTTTTATTTTTTAAAAATTCATCTATTAAACTTAGAACATCATTTTTATATTTGTTTCCTATCACTATATCTACATTTAATTTTGCACATTCTTCTTTACTTACTTGAGAAAAACAACCCATTACTATAACAATAGAATTAGGGTTATTTCTTTTAGCTCTTGATATAATGTTTCTTGATTTTGAATCTGCAGTTGATGTAACAGAACAAGTATTAATGATATAAAGATCTGAATAACCATTAAAATCTACTTCATTAAATCCTTGAGATAAAAGATCATTTCTAATTAAATTAGATTCATATAAATTTACTTTACATCCTAATGTATGTATTGCAAAACTAGATATGACATTATTCATAATAATACCTTTATATTTTTTAAATTTTATTTTTCATCTTTATTTTCAATTTCATGATTATCATAAATAAATTTTTTGTCTCTTTCTAATTTAATTCTATAATCTGAAAAGAAATGTAATCCACAACATATAATGTTTAGTATTGCTGTACCAACTAGAGAACCTATTATTGCACCATTATTATTTCTATTATAATCTTCAAAAATTACCAATAATATTAGTGTAATAATAACTGAAAATAGATATAAAACTATAGAAGCATATTCATAATTGAAATACTTTTTATCTACATGCATTTTTATATAACTAAAATATTTAGATTTAAAAATAATATAAATCACTTGTAAAATAAGACCTAAACAAATAGAACAAATTACAGGTATATAAATTATTTCTTTTGAAAAATTAAATTTTAAAAACAATATAGAAGATATAGAAAATCCAATTAAATTTAATATACACGCTATATTAAAAAAAGAATTCAATGCTTTGTCTTTAAATCAATTCTTCATTATCTTTCCTTTAAAATATTTATAAAAATTGATGCAAAATAAATAGCTGCTGTTTCAGCTCTTAAAATTGTATTAGTTAACTTTAATGATTTAACATTAGATTCTAATAGTAAGTTATACTCATCAACAGTTATACCGCCTTCTGGTCCTATAATTAAATTTACATCATAATCAAAATTAAGATTTATTTCATTTAATTTGTTTTGTTCATTTTCATATGCTAAAAATCAATTGCTTTGATTATTTTTTTTAATGATATTAATCATTTCTGAAAATTGAATTGGTTCATTAATGTTCATTAAATCGACTCTTTGACATTGTTTATTAGATTCAATAATTATATTTTTTAATCTATTAAAATCCAATTTTATATTTCTTTGAGATCTATTAAATCAAACAGGAGTTATTGATTTACAATTCAATTCATTTAAAAATTTAATAGCTATTTCAAAATATTTTTTATCTATTATGCCTAAAAATATATTCACATTATATGGAAGAATATTATTTTCTTCAATAGAAATAATTTCTAAAATAAAAGGTTTATTACTTTTTATTGAAGTCAAATATATTTTATTTCCATAAACACATTTGATTTTCTCATTATTTTTTAATCTTAAAACATTATTTATATGATGAATATCATCTTCATATAAATAAATAGAATTATTAATTATTTTTTTAATTCTATAAAATCTCATTATATTAATTTATCCAAAATAAAATTTATAAATTTATATGATTTTTCATCACTATATTTTTTTGCAGTAATTATTGCTTGATCTATTACTATTTTTTTGTCTATTTTAAATACATTAAATTCTGCATAAGCAGTAATTAAAATAGATTTATCTATAACCAATAATCTTTCTCATGATCAATTTTCATTTAAATGAAAAATAATTTTATTTTTTATATCATTAAAATTATTTATGACATAGTTAATTAATTTTATAACGTCTTTATCTACATTTTGATATTCATCTTCATTAAAAAGTAATTGCTCTTTCATTAATAATGAATACACAATTTCAAAAGCAATTACTCTTTTTTCTCACTGTTTTAACATATTATTCAATTAAAATATTAACTTTATATAGATCAATACCAAAAATTACATTTATTGAATATGATATTTCATTATAAAGTGAAGTATAATCTTCATCATTTATATTGTTATCTTTACTAATATAAATTAAGATTACGATCCCTACATCTGAAATATAGTCATCAATAATTTCTATATTTGAAAAAGATATTTTTTTATAATTTGTTTTTAAGAAATTAAATAAATAATTTTGTAAAAACTCTTTTTTTATGTAAATTGTATCTTTTCCTAGTGATTCTATTTTAATCATAAATTACTTACCTCTTCCAACATAAGAACCATCGCTAGTGTTGATAATTACTTTTTCATTTGATTTGATAAATTGAGGAACAGTAATTTCATATCCTGTAACTAATCAAGCTTTTTTCATAGCATTAGTAACTGTGTTTCCTTGAACTGCTTCTTCTGCACTTTCAATTTCAATAGTTACTTGATCAGGTAGAATAACTCCTAAAATTTCACTTTCATATCTAATAATACTAACTTCAATACCTTCAAATAAAAAATTTTTTTCTCATTCTAATTTTGATTTTGGAATCTCAAATTGTTCAAATGTTTCTTGATCCATAAAAACATAATTACTTCCATCATCATAGCTATAAATACATTTAGATTTATTAATATTTGCTTGTTCTAATTTTTCACCTGTTAAGACTTCTATTGTAATTGTAGATGTTCTTAAGTTTTTAACTTTACACTTTACAATACCTTCTCTCATTGCTGTTTTATTAAATGAATTTTCTAAAACCAAATAAATATTATTTTTATATAAGAATGTATGACCTGGTCTAAGGTCTTTTGCATGTATAATAGTTGCCATATGCTATAAACTCCTTGTATTAACTTAATTAATTATATATTATTAAATGTATTAATTATAAGATTTTATATTCTTAAAAAGAATATGTTTTTAAAAAATTTAATACTATAATTTTTAAGTTATGAAAAATGAAAAACCTACATTTTGAAAATTATTTTTCTTGTTTCTAAAAGTGTCTATATTTAGTTTTGGTGGTGGGAATGCATTATTTCCTATGATTAAAAACTATTGTGTTGATAAGCATAAATGAATAACAGAACAAGATATAGATGATATTTTAATTATTACTAAATTAATCCCAGGAGCAAGTTCTGTTGAAGCTATTGCGCATATATCTTATTTATTATTAAAATCTAAATGAAAAGCTACACTAGTAACAATATTCTCATTGTTACCACACACATTATTATTTTTTGTGATATTTTACTTAGGAAATAAATTTATCCCAATGCAATATTTAAATATTATTTATGTTGCTACAATTCCAATAATAATCTCGTTATTAATAGTAATGATATTTAGATATATAAAAGCTGAATCTAAGGATATGCCTATAACAATTCATTGAATAATATTTATTATAACTTTATGTTTTTGCATATTTGTACCTGTTCCTTGATCAATGCCAATTATTATTATTTCATTTTTTGCTTTATGTCTTTTAATTTTTTCTTACTTTAAAAAAAGAAAAAATAAAAATAATGGAGATATGAAAGTATGACTATTTTAGTTTCTATCATTATAGTATTACTTGGATGTTTTGTTGTTTCATTTATTGTATTTGGTGGAGCACAAATGTTTATTCCATATTTCAAAATATTATTAGTTAACTTTCTTGGTATAGATAACCAAACATGAGAATCGGTTTTATCTATTACAAATGCTACTCCAGGTGTGTTTGGTATTAAAATAGCTATGGCATCAGGATACCTTATTTCAAGTGATCAATGATGAGGTTGATTGTTAATGATGGGAACTTATTTGATATTTATAATAGTGCCAATTGTAATGATATTGCTAATTTCAAAAAAATATCAAAAAATTAAAACTAATAAATTTATGATTTCTTTTTTTAAGATAATGAGACCAGTAATTGCTGGAATATTATCATCAATAGTTATAAATTTATTTATAAGTTTAGTTGTTCCTTTTGTTGGCTTTAATGATTTAGGAACAAATTTTGGAGAACTAGATAAATATTTCTATTTAAAATCAAGTAGTTTTTTTAGTCAATGAAGATATTGATGTTTATTAGGGTGATCTATTATATCTATTCCAATAGATATAATTTTGATAAAAAAATACAACATAAGTATATTGCTATTAATAATTATTCAAATAATAATATGTATGGTTTTATTTCAACCTTGATTAAATTAAAAAAAGTAATTGTAAAGAACAATTACTTTTTTGTATATGGTTTATATTTACTATTATCTTGAAACTCATCATCAACATCAAAGTCTATTTTAACTTGATTTGTTTCTAATCTAATTGAATCAATATCTAAATTATCATTGATAGATTTATTTAAATGAGAATCTCCAATACTATTTATATCAATAATTTTTGTTTTTGATTTTTTCACATTAAATAATTGCTTATTCTCATCATTTAATCAAGTAATACCATCATATAATGTGTCTTCAATATTTACATTTTTAGGTTTAACAAAAGTTGATTCATCAAAAGAATATTCAACAGCTTTTTCACGATTTTCATTATTAATTCTGTAAATTTCTTCTTTTAATTCTTTTTTCTGATTTTCTCTTTCTATAAATTTTATTTTTTTATCTATTTCTTCTTTTTCTTTTTGAATTTCACTTTTTTCTTGATTAAGTTTATTTTTTTCTTCTTCTAATTGCTCTAATTGTTTTTCAAAATCTTCTTGATACATTTTAATAGTTTTACTTATTTCTTCTTGAGCGAGTTTATGTGCTTTTTCTTGAATTGTGTTATTTATTTGATCTTGATTTTCAATATTATTAGTTGATATTTTTTCTAAAACATCTTGACTATTTTGTGTTTGTTTAATAAAATTGTTTTTCATTATTTTTGTTTTATTTAAAATAACAAAAAATAAGTTTTTAATTTTTTTAGCTTTTCTTCATACGTAATCATGATAATAATCAATATCTGGAATACTTTCTAATGAATTTGTATTTAAACTCATTTCTTCAAGAATTTCAATGATATATATTTTATTTTCATCGTTTTCAGATTTTATTTTTTTATAAAAATCTTTTAAATTTGACTTATTTTTTGTACTAATAAATTGTTCAAGACTTCCACTAAACTTTCTAATCTCAACGTTTTTATCATTTTTAATAATATTTTCAACATAATCCTCTTTATCATCTAAGAAAAAGAATTTAGGATAATCTAGAGAACTAGAATGGATTCCATCAAATATATTATCTAGATCATTATTTGTATTATTTTTTTCTTTATTTT